>CAYTNO010000439.1:0-2284 GCA_964439125.1 uncultured Woeseiaceae bacterium
GTGCGATAACGCATACTTCAGCAGGAATTGTGCCCAACTTGAGCAATCAAATTCTCTGGCCCAGTCCGGTATCGGACGATCTCCTACCGCATCGAAGATACGGCCCCCGCCAAACCCGCGGTTAATAATGACAGCCATGCCGCGATCGGCGGCGAGTGGTAACAGGCGCTCAGCCGCTTCGCGTTGCTCAAGCGAATAGTTGAGCTGCACGAAATCGAGGTCCTCTTGTCGCATGATTTTCTCGAGGTCCGCGTACTGCCGTGCATTTGACGTCGTGATACCAATGTAGCGAATTCGCCCTTCGGCCTTCCACTCGCGCATCACCGGAAATGCTTCCCGCCAGCCACGCAGGTTGTGCACTTGCATCAGGTCGAAGCTGTTTGTTTTTAGCTTGCCAAGCGACGTCTGCATCTGGCCGGCGACAGCATCGCCGCCCGACTCATCGGACTTTGTCGCAACAAACAGGTCGTCCCGGATACCGAGGTCGGCGATGAGGTCGCCGAGCACAGATTCTGAGGTCCGGTACGAGGGAGCTGTATCGATCACCGTTCCGCCCAGTTCCCGAAATCGATTGAGTGCGGCACGAAGTGGTGCTCGAGCCGCGTCAGACGTACCGACGCCGTAACGATTTGTACCGAGACCGACGATTGGGATTTCTTCGCCGGAAGAAGGAATCGCCTTGCGAATCATGTTTTCCGTGCCCGTAAGGGAGTTGCTGCCTCCGAGCGCAATTGCGCCTCCGGCTAGCAGAGCTGTCTTGTTGAATTCACGCCTCGTAACGCTCATGCCTACCCTCCATTGGCCCGAATAATACCGTATCATTCGGGCACCAATAGAAAAAGTGGAATAGCAATGCCAGGACTCTATTTCGAAGAATTCTCAGTTGGCCAGACTTTTGACCACCCTATTCGGCGCACCATCACCGAAGCGGACAACGTCTTTTTTACGACGATGACGCATAACCCGGCCGCTTTACACCTCGACGCCGAATACATGAAGAGCACCGAGTTCGGCAAGCCGCTCGTTAACAGCTGCCTGACGCTGGGATTCATGGTTGGTATCTCGGTTAACGACACGACACATGGCACGACCGTAGCCAACCTTGGCTGGGACGAAGTACGTTTTCCCAGGCCGCTGTTCCACGGCGACACCATCCGGGTCGAGACAGAAGTGCTATCGGTTCGTGCCAGCAGATCGCGACCCACCAACGGCATCGTCGCTCTTGCCCACCGAGCCTACAACCAGCGCGACGAGCTCGTTGGCGAGTGCAAGCGTTCGGCGCTGATGCTCAGGAAGCCGTAGTGAATCGCAGTTACCTTTTTGTGCCGGCGGACAGCGAGCGCAAGATGGCGAAGGCAATGGATGCGGGTGCCGACGCTGTAATTCTCGACCTTGAAGACTCATTGTCAGCCGATGCCCGGCCCGCGGCGCGTGATATTGCTCGCGAATATCTGGCAGGTAAGCAGAACGTGTGGGTGCGCATAAACCCAATTGATACAGAAGATGCCATTGCTGATCTCGAGGCTGTTATGCCCTCGGCACCGGCTGGCATTGTACTGCCGAAGCCTCGCAGTGCCGCCGACGCGGTATTGCTCGCAACTCGACTTGACGAACTAGAAGCTGCGCACGATCTGGCTGCCGGGCAGACCGGCATCATATCGATCTGCACCGAGCAGCCGGAGGCTTTGTTCTCTTTGCACGGTTACGTCGCGGCAACACCCAGACTGACGGGCCTTTCGTGGGGCGCGGAAGACCTAAGCGCGGCGGTTGGTGCGACGTCTAATCGAGCGAATGACGGTAGCTGGTTACCGCCGTATGAACTCGCCAGATCCTTGTGTTTGTTCGCGGCCGCGGCTGCTGAAGTTACTGCCATAGATACGGTGTATACGGATTACCGAGATAGCGAAGGGTTGGCAAAATACGCCGGCAACGCACGGCGTGACGGATTTTCAGGAATGTTGGCGATCCATCCGGGGCAGGTCGATGTCATTAACCAGGCATTTGCCCCAACCGCAGCTGAACTGGAATGGGCCACCCGCGTTGTTGCGGTGTTTGAGGAAAACCCGGGTGCTGGAACCATAGGATTGGACGGTAGGATGATTGACCGGCCACATCTGGTACAGGCAAAACGAATTATTCAACTCGCCAGGCGACTGGCCGACAAATAGAAAGGTTTCGATCATGAGTGAAATTTATCCTGTTAGTGCGGAGACCAAAGCGCGTGCGTTTATCGATGCCGAGGGTTACGCCGAACTTTATGCACATTCGATCAATGACAACGAAG
>CAYTNO010000440.1:0-2279 GCA_964439125.1 uncultured Woeseiaceae bacterium
CAGCGAAGGTGGCCTGAAGGCACCGACCCATATAGACACGGTAATTAAAAGCGATTGCGTCATGACTGTCTCCCGGTTTGGATCGGGAATGAAGAAGACAAATACCACGTTACCGGATCAAGTAACGCGGAACAATATCGACTTTCACCTATATTCCGCGGGGTCGGCGGAGACTGTGGCCGAGGCCAGGTACTTGACTGAACCGCCCCAGATTGGGGCGCTAAGTCTTTGAAAAGATGCTGCCGGCACCAAGAGTCGAACTCCGGACCTACTGATTACAAAGAATTAGAGAACAAGGACACCCATAATAATAAATCTGAGGCAGTCGAGTAGGCGACAACGCCTTGCTAACCCTTCGAGCCCGTCGCTTTTCTTATTTTTTTGACGTTACTGGCCGTTGATCTGGCCGGCTCCTCGATCGTCGCCGACTTCAATTCATTGAATGCCCGTTGTAGACACTCGCCGTAAAATGCCGGGTCGGGCATCATGTCTCTATCTGAGACCGCGCTTATCGTGATCGTATCGTTGTAACTCAATACGGGCTGAAACAGTCCCAAGCCGTGAGCAATCGGTCCAAGCCCGAACGAGGCTACCATGCGGGAACCCATGGAATACAACGGCATATTCGGCCCAGGGACGTTGGTGATAATCGTATTCACAATCGGCGTAACTCGATCAACCAGACCAGAGTTGGCAAAGGTGCGCGCGACCAGCCCGGACAGCGTCGATGGCAGGAACTCAGCGGCGTCTGAAGCCAAGTGAGGGCCCATTGTGTGGGTCAATTTTTTCGCCTCCGTACTTTCCTTGCTGACCGCAATCAGGCGTTCGAGCGGATCGGCAATATCGCTACGTATGGGGAGGCTCATGGCCGTGACCAGATTGCCAGCCGCCTTTTGTTGGTCGGCGGGTCTTGCTGACATTGGCACCATCGCAACCAATGATTCTGATGGCAGCTCGTTCTTGTCTTCCAGATAATGGCGCAGCGCACCACTACATATTGAAACGACCACATCGTTTACAGTCGCTCCTTCCTGAGAACCCTTGATGGCCTTTATTTCATTCAAGTCAAAGGCCCGGCCGGTGAACACTCGATGCGGTGACACGTAGCCATTGAATCGCGTTTTCGGAGCACCCGTCGGAAATTTGAGTTGTTTGGTTGCCAGGCCAACGGCAACCTTGCCGAGTGATGGCGCCGAACGGTACAGAAGCTTGCCAAACTTCAACGGCGAAGCGACGCTTTTCGCTGCACTTCGGGTTAACAACTCGATGCCGGTCGGCATGCGCTCTGCAACCCACGGTTCGTCTGGCTCCTCGACTTCCGAATCAGGAGCAAGATCGTGAATCGCCTTCGAAATTTCGGCACCGGATACCCCGTCGATCGCGGCATGATGAATTTTCATTACAAGTGCAAAACTTCCCTTCGGTACTCCGGCAACGTTGTCGAGCCCCTCGATAACGTAGGCTTCCCACAGAGGTTTGTTGCGATCCAGCGGCCGGGCGTGCAGGCGTGCTGCCTGAATACATAATTGTCGCCAGTCGCCGGGCGCCGGCAACGCGATATGGCGGACATGAAACTCGAGATCAAAGTCCGGGTCTTCTATCCAATACGGATGATCGAGACTAAGCGGAACACGGGCAAGCCGCTGCCGAAATGCTTGCGCTTTGTGTAAGCGTTCATTAAAAAACTGCAGAATATCCTTGAAGGCAACCTTGCCGCCCGGTGCTGTGCTTTGATCGTAAATTGCGAGGCTACCAATGTGCATCGGCGTGTTACCGGTTTCCATATATAGAAAAGAAGCGTCCATACCGGAGAGTTGGTGCATGTTTTTAGTCCCTGCTTGGTTGCCGGCAACAACGGCAATGTGAACGGTTAATGGAAAAACAGGTTGCGGAATCCGTCGATTTCAAATTGCTTCCAGTCATCAGAATGTTGTTTCAATCGATCGGCAATGACATACAAGACAGCCGGGTTGAAGCCCATGCCAAGGTGACTCG
Source organism: uncultured Woeseiaceae bacterium (assembly GCA_964439125.1). Lineage (GTDB taxonomy): Bacteria > Pseudomonadota > Gammaproteobacteria > Steroidobacterales > Woeseiaceae > UBA1847. Next base: position 1,996 of record CAYTNO010000440.1, read on the forward strand.
CGGCTACGCCAACATTTTCCACCATTGGACCCGGCGGGAGTTGTGCGATTCGTGCAGACACAATAGCGTCGCTCAGACTATAGATCGCCGTCATCGGAACGCCATCGATGGGCTGGCGGAGTGAATCAACTCGACGGCGAATCGCTTCTTCGTCGACTTTCTGGCCCGACACAGATTCATACAAGCGCCAGGCATTGGTCGCCTTGGGGTCGCCTATCGGGCTCCCAAGCAGAATGACCGAGCGCACCAGATCCGGGTTGCGTCGGGCGACCTCACGAGCCAAC
>CAYTNO010000441.1:0-2276 GCA_964439125.1 uncultured Woeseiaceae bacterium
AGCACTGGAAACGAGCAAGCGGATTGCGCAGGCCGGAATCAACGCCGCGTTAGCCGAGCACAAGCTCGACGCGCTGATCGCACCAACCAGGGGCCCAGCCTGGATGACGGATAATGTTAGCGGTGATCGCTCATCCGGAATTTCAAGCTCGTCGCTTGCCGCGGTTTCCGGTTACGCGAGCATTACTCTGCCGGCAGGCGATATTCTTGGTCTTCCCATCGGGATATCGTTCATTGGCGCTGAATTCAGCGATGCAAAGCTCATTCAATTTGCATATGCGCTCGAGCAGGCGGGCTATGTTCGGAAGCCACCCGTGGTAGACCCATAGGGCTGACCCTTGTTTCCTGAGCGAAAAAGCGCCCAGGTCAACAATCGAAGTAAACATGACATTTGTCAGTGTGTCTGGCCGAATGTGTTGCTAGCCTCCTTGGAAAGGATGGAGGCGCCATGTTCCTTCAACGCATGGTTGTCTCCGCATTCCAAACACCCAGCTCGGGTCAGGCCTGATCTGGGATCTACGCAAATGCAATGTTTGCGGGGGAGATTAGTCACATGCAACCCATTTTCTTTAGCACACTATTAATTTCAACAGCTGCCTCTTTGGCGCTGGCCGGGCCCGTTCTGGCTCAAACCGAAGCGGAAGAAGGTTCGGCCGCTGCGGAACCGATTGAAGAAATTCTCGTTACGGGTTCACGTATCCCTCGTGACAGCTTCAACGTTTCCACGCCGCTGGTTAGCGTGGATCAGGAAGCCATCTCGGATACCGGTTTGGGTTCACTGGGTGAGATCCTGGTCGACGAAATGCCGTCACTCTATGAATCATCCAGTAACATGAATTCACAATCGCAGATCGGCAATACGGGTGTAACGTCCGTCAATTTGCGTCGGCTAGGCTCCAACAGAACGCTGGTCCTGATGGATGGTCGGCGCGTTGTTACTAATGCCTACGGCAGCAAAACCGTAAGCCTTAACACCATTCCTACTGGCATAGTCAATCGCGTCGAAGTTATTACGGGCGGCTCTTCAGCAACCTATGGATCAGATGCCGTTGCCGGCGTGATTAACATCATCACACAACAGGATAAGACAGGTTTCGGCTTTGAATCTCGTTACGGCGTGACTTCCGAGGGTGGCGGCGAGGAACTGACCATTAATACAGACTATGGCACGACATTTGGTGATGGGCGCGGCTACCTGTTCTTTGCCGCGGCCTACAATGAAGATCAGGGTATTACCAACAAAGACCGCAAGCGTGCACAGGTTGAAGCCGACTACGACTGGAACGCATCGGAAATGTGCAATGAGATGCAGACTGCAAGCGGTGATCAGTGCATGCGCGACATCACTCAGTCCGAATGGCGTGAACGCAGCGACGGAATCCTCGGCGGCTTGTTCTCAGAAGGAGCCGGCGGTTGGTTTTATGACGAAAACAACATGTTGCAGACAGGTTTTTCGGAAGAGACTGACGGTATTTTCAGCAGACAGTGGGACATGATCAAGGTTCCGAATGAATCAACGTCTGCCGCACTCAAGCTCGACTATGAGGTTTCCGAGAAGACAAAAGCCTATTTCCAGCTTCAGTACAGCTATAACACGTCGTTCAATTTCAAATCCATGGAAGACCAGGGTGAGAATCAACGCGTTGCAACGATCGATCGCGTAACGGGTGAGCCAGGTGAAATAACACCAGGGCACATCGATATTGACAGTCTCCTTATTCCGGCTGCGATTCGTGATGCGGATGGCGATGGCATCGACGATCAATTTTTCCTGGACGAGTGGACCGGTGATTGGGACCGCCGTTACGGCGAAGTCGGCAATATAACGACTGACAATGAACGTACCACCTGGCGTACCTGGGCAGGTTTACAAGGCAGTATGTTCGACGATGAGTGGGACTGGGACGTGTCTGTTGGTTATGGCAATTTCGAACAGTATCAGGTTCGATCCAATGAAGTTAACGTGACCAAGGAAGGCCAGGCACTTGATGTTGAATTTGCCCCGGATGGCGTTACGCTTCAGTGTGTTGACGCAGCGGCTCGTGCGGAAGGTTGCGTACCACTGAATCATTTCGGTGTAGGCGCGATGTCGCCGGAAGCGGCCGATTGGATTCGTGTTAACCCGATCATTAATCCTACGGTCGAGTTGTTCAATGTGTTGGGTTACATGACAGGCGAGCTGTTTGAAATGCCGGCTGGCACAGTCGGTGCCGTATTCGGTTTCGAATGGCGTCGTGACAGCATGGATCTGAGAGTTAGCGACGGACCCAGGTACGG
>CAYTNO010000442.1:0-2276 GCA_964439125.1 uncultured Woeseiaceae bacterium
CGATTCGCAAAGCTGTGAGATCTGCTCGGCGACCGGCACTGCACGGTCAGGTCGTGGCACGTCGTGCAGGCAAGCTCACCGTCTTTCAGTGCCGCGCGGTAGCTATCCGGCATCGGGTGATCGTAGGCCGGAATACCGGACGTATGGCGGCACGGCAGCGCACCGCCCTGGCTGCCGTGGCAGCTTTCACACAGTTGCTCAGCATCCGCTCGCAGCCCGTTATTCTCTGCGGTCGGCGCGACATCGACGTGGCAGGTAGCACAGGTTGTCTTGTTCCAGTGCGGATCCACTGCCGCATCGTCCGCTGCTAGCAGAAGATGAGGTAGCAGGGCAATGCCTGCAGCGATCGCCCAAGCCGCGGTCGTGCGAGTAGGGTTAGTAGTCTTTGTCTTCATGATCCTTGCCATGGCAGAGCAGGTCGCAAGAGCCGCTGTTCTGGCCATTGTCAACGAATCGGAGTTGGCCATTCTCGTTGGGGAACACGATTGATGTGTCGAAGTTGATCAGGTGCGAGTTATTTGCCGAATTGCCTTGAGTGGCGCTAATGCCATGGGGAGCGTGGCACGCGTTACAGGGCGCCTCCTCATCGCGAATATGCTTGTCGTGGTCATCGAAGCTCTCGTCATTCAGTATGCTATTCCTGCTGTGACACTCGTAACAAAGCGCGTAACTGGAGGCGCTTTCAGGGGTGTTGTCGAGCGTTGAGTAATTGCGCACCAGGATGGGATCAAACGAGGATCCATGCGGCCCTTCGGGGCCGGCCCCTCCTGCACCGACCGCCGAATTCGAGTTGTGGCAGGCGGTACAACCGATGATCGACTGCTCAGTGAGTGGAGAAATCAGGCTGGGCACGTTGTTATTGCGGCCGGGCGCCACGATCGGATGAAACGAGGGATTGTTCGGCTGGATCTTTAGCCGCATGTTGGATTGATCGTGTTGTCGTGGTGTCCGCGCCGGCGGCTGACCCGGGCTATCGCCGTGACATCGCAGGCAAATCTGATACGTGGCGATCGCCGGGTTGACCGCGACGCCGGCCAGATTTACGCCGCGCACGTTCGCTGGCACGTCCCCGGCGACACGAGAAGACCGGGTCGCATGTGGATCGTGGCAGTCCGCACATTCGACGTGCCTGTTATCGACAACGGCCGGCTCGGCCGGATCGTGGACAAGGGTCGTGTCCTGAACACGGTGCGCCGAGAACCGATTGATGCTCCCCATGACGCTCTTGTTCGCAACATTGCCATTGTGGCAGGAGGAGCAGTTTCGCTCTTCGATCGCATGCCTTAGCAGCCGTGGCCCCCCCGTAAGTGCGTGGGGTGAATGACAGTTGCCGCAGGCGTTGTCGGCAACATTTGAGTAGTTGCTGTTGGGCCATGGATTTGATTGCTGCCCGTTCCAGGTGGCTACTGACAAGCTGTGAGAAGTCTGTAGCCAACCTGTCTGTTGATGGCACTCGGTACATATTTGTGAACCGATGTTCGACTTTACGAGAAACGCGCCATAAGTATCGTCGTGCGCATCGTGACACGTCGTACACTGCAGTTCCCCGTTACCGTCCAGCTTCAGCCGCGTATCGAACGACCCCGGTGTCGCCAGTTCGCCGTTCTGGGCTGCCAGGCTCGCCGTGTAGCGGAACGAGATCGGATGGTCATATCGAAGATCTGTGCCGGTGAGTCCGTCACCCGGTGGCATCATGTTGTTGCCTCCGGACATCGCGACCGGATCGACGCGGCTGATCAGTTCGCCGAGAGCGATCGTCCCGTCATGGCAACTCAGGCATAACAAGGAATCGCCTGTGGGCTGGCCAGGTTGGGCAACGGCCGTACTGCTCGTATACGGCATATACGTCGTTGCGGCGGTTCTCCGGTTCCAGAGCGCCGCGGCGGGGCTCGATGAATGCGGTGTATGGCAAAACACACAAATCTCGTCTTCCGTGGCGGCTTTGACGCTGCCCGGTCCGCTCGCCGAGAGATTGTGCGCAGTTTGTTCGATACTCTGTGCGCCAACGCTCGCAGCCAGAGTGATGCCACAAGTTATTGCTATGAATGCAAATAGTCTGGTCATTGCTCCGGTCCAATATAGCGAAACACCTGCACGCGTTTGTTGTATGAGTCGGCGACATAGATCGTGTTGTCGCTCGAGACAAAGATACCGTTCGGTAGCCAAAACTGCCCCGGCTGCTGGCCACGCTCGCCTACTGATATCAGCAGTTCACCTTGACTGTTGAAGACCTGTAGCGAGTGAAACAGGGCATCAATGACGTATATGTGACCAAA
>CAYTNO010000443.1:0-2272 GCA_964439125.1 uncultured Woeseiaceae bacterium
CCTGAACGAACAACTGGTCGAATGGGCTTACTCGATAAGCAAGAACCTGCAACTCGCGGACTCAGATGGCATTGCCGCCAGCCGCGACATGTACGCCGGTTACCCGCAGGCGCAGCGACCGCCTTTTGTGACCAGGGGCGACACGCTGAGTTCCAGCACCTATTGGCACGGTGAGTTGCTCAATCGCTGGGCAAACGACTGGGTCAAGCTGTATGCAGGAGCCGACGCTAGTTTCATGACGTCAAACATGGAAGACAGTGGGACGCTGACCGCCCTGCGCCGCTTGGAACGATCAGGCCACGTCGATACAGACCGGGTACTGGTTCTGCGCACCGTGAGTAACTACACGATGCCCCCGCCGGGCAAGACTGCACAATGGAGTCGCACCGCACCCTTCGCCGATAATGGTCACCCGGCACTGGAATCCGCTTTTGTTGTCGGCAACACCGTGGTTCAGGCTCTGCTGGCAAACTGGCCGCGTTATGAAGAGCATTTGCCGCAAGCCGAAGAAGACGAGTAAGGCGTGAACCTGGACTCCATTTTTGAGCTGAAGAAGCACAATACGAGCGCCGGCATCGAATCGATGGCGGGCCTGACCACATTCCTGACGATGGCCTACATCACTGTGGTTAATCCATCGATCCTGGCGAGCACGGGCATGGATTTCGGCGCCGTATTTGTCGCGACGTGCATTGCCGCAGCATTTGGATCAATCGTGATGGGTCTGCACGGCAACTACCCTATCGCGCAGGCACCGGGCATGGCGCAGAACGCGTTCTTCACATTCGGCGTCGTGCTCGGCATGGGAAATACATGGCAGACCGCCCTCGGAGCTGTTTTTATTTCCGGCGTCATTTTCGTGGCCCTGAGCGTATCGCCGGTGCGGGAGTGGCTGGTCAACGCGATCCCGAGAAACTTGAAACTGGGAATGGCGGCGGGCATCGGCTTGTTCCTCGGATTCATCGCACTCAAGAATGCCGGCATCGTCGTCGATCACGAGGCAACACTGGTCGCCCTAGGTGACATCGCTAGCTTTGAGCCAATCGTCTGCATGATCGGGTTCGTTACGATAGCGGCCCTCTCCGCCCGAAAAATTACCGGTGCGGTCATCATCGGAACCCTGCTCGCCGCATGCATCGGCTGGCTTTTTGGTGATATCGAGTTCAACGGAATCGTCGCAATGCCGCCGTCACCGGCACCTGTATTTCTGCAACTCGATATTGCCGGCGCGTTTCAACTTTCGATGGTGACTGTCGTGCTTTCGATGCTGATCGTCGACGTCTTCGACACCGCAGGCACCCTTATCGCTGTATCGACGCGAGCCAACCTGCTCGATGAGAACGGCAAACTGCCGCGCTTGAAAAAAGCACTGTTAGCGGATTCAAGTGCCACTGTTGTCGGCGCATTGGCCGGAACATCATCGACAACAAGTTATATAGAGAGCGCCGCCGGTGTAGAGGCTGGCGGACGAACGGGCCTGACGGCGGTTGTTTGCGGGCTGTTGTTCCTGGGTTGCCTGTTCTTCGCTCCTTTGGCACAAAGCGTACCGGCCTATGCAACCGCGTCTGCGTTGTTATTCGTTGCATGTCTGATGTCTCGGAGCCTTGCCGATCTCGATTGGGATGACATTACGGAAAGCGCGCCCGCGGTAATCGCAGCGATCGCGATGCCGCTGTCGTTCTCCATTGCCGAGGGCATCGGCCTGGGATTCATCAGCTATATTCTTATCAAGATCATTAGCGGACGGGCTCGCGATTGTTCTATCGCCGCCTATGTCATCGCGGTCATCTTTGGGCTCAAGTACATATTCCTGTAAGCACCACGTGACCGGTGCCGGATCGCCTATTTCCAGAAACTTCCGCGTCTTGGACTATACTGATCAGTATCGGCGCACTTTCGCGCGCCAAAAAAAACAACAATTAGGGGACATCAATGAAGAAGATCTTGTTAATGCTGATAACCGGCGGGCTTGTATTTGCGGGTGGGCTAAGCACCGCTTTCGCACAGGACGACGACGATAGTGCTTCGGCGTTGGAGATATACACCTGCAGTTATGCCGATGGAAAGGGCGCGGCCGATCTGGATAAAGTCATCGCTAATTGGAACAAATGGGCAGACGATCAGGGACTGACTGACTATTCGGCGTGGACCATGACGCCACATTATTCCAGCTCTGAGCAGGACTTCGACGTCATCTGGCTGGGCGCAACGGAGACTGGCAAAGGCATGGGCGCCGCACAGGATATGTGGCTCGCGAACGGCGGAACGCTCG
>CAYTNO010000444.1:0-2263 GCA_964439125.1 uncultured Woeseiaceae bacterium
TGCCGACGACATTCGCAGCTTCGCACCGTCGGGTGTCGTGCTATCCGGTGGTCCGGAGTCGGTCAACCTCGACGATCCGCCCCGTGTATCCCGCGCTGTTTTCGAACTCGGCGTGCCGGTACTGGGTATCTGCTACGGCATGCAATCGATGGCTGCCGAGCTTGGCGGCAAAGTCGAAGCATCTACACACCGCGAATTCGGCTATGCAGAGATAGCGCCTGGTGACTCGAGCCTGTTTGGCGGTCTCAGCGATAGCGATGATGGCGATCCGTTGCTCAAGGTGTGGATGAGCCATGGCGATCGTGTTGAGGAAGTGCCGCCTGGCTTCAAGATTACGGCGAGCAGTCCAAATTCGCCGACGGCCGCCATGGAAGATCGCTCGCGCCACTTTTATGGCGTGCAGTTTCATCCCGAGGTCACACACACACTGCAGGGCGAACAGATCGTGCGTCGTTTCGTGCGCGATATCTGCGAGTGCCCCGGTAACTGGACGCCCGGACACATTGTTGCCGACGCGATAGCAAACGTTCGTGAGTTGGTTGGCGACGGTAAAGTACTGCTGGGTCTTTCAGGAGGTGTCGATTCATCGGTAGTGGCCGCACTGCTGCATGAGGCGATTGGCGACCAGCTGGTGTGCGTTTTCGTTGATCACGGTTTGTTGCGCCTTCACGAAGGCGACCAGGTCATGGAAACGTTCGCCGAGCATATGCATATCAACGTCATTCGCGTGAACGCAGCCGATCAGTTTTTCGATGCGCTCAAAGGTGAGTCTGACCCCGAGAAAAAACGCAAGATCATCGGTGGAAACTTCATCAAACTGTTCGACGAGGAAGCGCACAAGCTCGAGAGCATCGAGTGGCTGGCGCAGGGCACTATCTATCCGGATGTTATCGAGTCGGCAGGAAGCAAGACCGGCAAAGCACACGTTATCAAGTCACACCACAATGTCGGCGGTTTGCCGGACGACATGCGTATGTCACTTATCGAACCGCTGCGCGAGTTGTTTAAGGATGAGGTTCGCAAGATAGGCCTCGAACTCGGCTTGCCGCGCGAAATGGTTTTTCGCCACCCGTTCCCTGGGCCGGGGCTCGGGGTTCGTGTGCTCGGCGAAGTCAAAAGGGACTACGTCGAAAAATTACAGTTGGCTGACAACATCTTCATTGAAGAGCTCCACAAACAGAATCTTTACAATGAAGTCAGCCAGGCGTTCGCTGTGTTCTTGCCGGTGAAGTCGGTTGGCGTCATGGGTGATGGCCGCCGATACGAATACGTGGTGGCATTGCGGGCGGTCGAAACCATAGATTTCATGACTGCGCGTTGGGCAAGGCTGCCGTATGACTTCCTCGAGCATGTATCACTGCGCATCATCAATGAAGTGGATGGCATCTCGCGCGTGACTTACGACATCTCCGGCAAGCCACCATCAACGATCGAGTGGGAATGAATGAGCGCGCACGATGCTGCATTCATGCAGGTTGCGCTCGAGCAGGCGGCTGATTCTGCCAAAGCGGGTGAAGTACCTGTTGGTGCGGTCGTTGTCGTCAGTGGCGAGATTATAGCGACAGGCCAGAACCGTTCGATTCGTGATTCCGACCCCAGTGCACATGCAGAGGTGGTGGCGCTCAGAGCGGCCGGCAGCACACTGTCCAACTATCGACTGACCGACGCGATTTTGTACGTGACGCTTGAGCCATGCCCGATGTGCATCGGTGCGATTGTGCAGGCGAGGGTTGCGCGAGTCGTGTTCGGCGCGTATGACCCGAAGGCAGGAGCGGCGGGCAGCGCTATCGATCTAAGTGACAGCCCGGCATTCAATCATCGCTTCGAAATTATGGGCGGCGTATTGGCGGAGGAGTGCGGCGCGGTACTCAAAGAGTTCTTCAGCGAACGCCGCTAGGTTGAGGTTTCCTCAACAGCTATTTCGTCTGCGAGTTCCGGCTCTGTCTCAGGAGCGAGTTCGAGGATCACGGGTTCGTCGTCCCTCGTCAACCACTTGAGAATGTTGTAGTAACTGCGAATATTGTTGACGTACAACACGGGTTCCCAACCTCGCGCGTAGCCGAACGGTACTCGCGTGTACCACTTGCGTTGCGCGAGCAGCGGCAGTGCCTTGCTGATATCGATCCAGGTATCGGGGTTGCCACTCTGCCACTCGGTTATTTGCCGAGCGTCCTTAATGTGATTGAAACCCACGTTGTATGCGGCAAGTGCCATCCAGGTGCGATCGGGTTCATTAACGCTATCGGCGACACGTTCAGTCTGC
>CAYTNO010000445.1:0-2261 GCA_964439125.1 uncultured Woeseiaceae bacterium
CAGCAAGTCCGTATCAGCCGGTTTCGATGAAACCTGGAATCAATCTCGTAACCGAAGAGCGCGATGTCGGCAAGGCCTATTTTCTGATCGCATTTGAAGGGCCGCGCGCAGGCAGTCCGGACTACCTGCCGTACCTGTTGCTTACCGAGTATCTTACCGGTGGTCAGACATCGCTGTTGCGATCACAGTTGATCACAAAACAAAAAATCGTCGACGATGTGGATGCGGCCGCTTGGCCGCGACGTTACGCAAAAGGTTGGCAATCAATAGGTGGAGAGACCGAGCCGAGTGAGCTAGTTGAAGCGGTCAACGCAATTTGGACGCTTGCCGACCAGGTTCGTCGTTCAGGGGTTCCCGCTCAGGATATCGATTTTGCCCGTAAACGTCTGCTTAAAGGTCATCGTCGATCACTCGATGATCAGTACCAGGTTGCGTCGCAACTGGTGGAAAGCGACGCGCATTTCGACTACACGCTTTTTTCTGCTTTCGAAGAGAATCTTGAGAAAGTTACGGTGGCCGACGTGCAGACAGTTGCGAGAAAATATCTCTCGCCGCAAAACTTCTTTTTGATGTCGATATTCCCAACGGGCCAAATCCCGGAGGACTTTGAGAAAAACGTGCGCGACAACGCAACCGCAATGGCGGCTAACGCGTCCAGCGCCGAGTCGCGCGTACAGTCTTCCGGCGCGACCCTTATTTCCGAAGCTCGACCCGGCGCGGCGATAGAAAGCTTCACAATCGCGATTCGGGCAGGCGATCGCGCAGGGGAGGATGCCGGCTTGGCCGAAGCCGTTGTCAGGATGATGGCGAACGAAACAAAGGACTATTCGCGAACCGAGCTGCAAAACTATCTCGATCAACAGGGCTTCAGTCTTAGCGCCTTCACGAGCTCAGACGGTGCTTTTATCAGTCTTCAGGCGCCTGCCGGATCGACCGAGCAAGCGATGAAGTTGCTATCGCATATTCTGACGTCGCCAGGATTTACAGAGCAGGAGTGGGACAGCACGCGAGATGAAATGCTGGCCGAGTTGGCAAGCAGTCTGGACCAGCCTCGGACTATTGCCAGGGACCTGCTCAGCAAGACGGTTTATGCCGGAACACCGTACGGTCGCTCGATTCAGGATTCCCAAGCTAGCCTGGCCTCGCTGGACACCGCAGATCTGAAGTCGTTTTGGTCGGACTATTACAAAGCGGAGGCAATCGCGGTTGCGTATGTCGGCGAAGCCTCTTCCGAAACCCTGAGCAGCGGCTTCGAGACGCTGGTGAAGCTTAGCGGCAGGGCGCCGGAGCAGGCGGACATAGAAGTCGCCCCGTTCTCGACAAAATTGCGCCGCGCAGTGCCGATGGAAGGCAAGACCCAGGCGAATTTGTACATGGCCTGGTCGGCACCCGACATGCTCAGCGAGCAATGGGTATTGTGGCAACTGGCGCAAAAAGCTATCGGTGGTGACCTGGCCGGCAGACTTTGGAAACTGCGGCAAATCGAAGGTCTTGCTTATTCAGTCTGGTTGTTCGGATCGAATACGCGAGACGAACCGTTGACACATGTTTATATGGCGACGGCGGGTGAGAAACATGATGCGGCGCTGGCGGCAATAGACAGGGAAGTAAGAAAAGCGCGGCAGGGACTGACCAGTGAGGAGCTGGAGCGCGTCAAGGTGTCGTATCTCGCGGAGCTGAACCGAACTGACAAGACGGCTGCTCGGCGTTCGCAGCGCCAGGCTGCCTGGTGGGTGCAAGGACACACGCACCAGCGCAGAGAAGAACTGCAGGACATCATCGGCGGCGCTACGCTCGAAGCGGTCAACGAAATTATCAGCGAGGTGCTCGACCCCGACAATTATGTACTGGCGGAGGCCGGCCTGGTGCCGGAATAGGCAATCCATTTTCCGCGTCTGTTGTGCGGAATTGGTATGATGACGCGCTCCTTATCTAAGGCAATGGGATAATTTATTGACGATTTACACGGAACTCAAGCGTCGTAACGTTTTTCGCGTAGGTGCTGCTTACGCGGTCGCGTCGTGGGTGTTGCTGCAAATATTCGACGTGATCTCCCCCATCTTCGAGCTGCCGGAGTGGGCGCCGAAACTCATCCTGATCATCCTTGCTATTGGGTTGGTTCCAGCGCTGATTTTCGCGTGGGCGTTCGAGATGACACCGGAGGGCCTCAAGAAGGAATCCGAAGTCGATCGATCTGCCTCCATCGTCAGCGCAACCGGGCACAGGCTGAACTATGTCATTATCGGGTTTCTGATTCTCGC
>CAYTNO010000446.1:0-2254 GCA_964439125.1 uncultured Woeseiaceae bacterium
CTGGTTAATGTACACGCCCGCAGTCATCGAGCCGGCAATGGCTGAGAAGTTCAGAAAGACCGAGCCGAATCGTGGGCGCAATGGTTGGGGGGATTTTGACTCAATGATCGCAACGTTCGAAGCCGGGCTAGAGGGAAACACCTGGATACTCGGCGACAAGTTTACGGCGGCTGACGTAATGCTTGGCTCGAGCGCAGTATTTCTGCGTATGTTCGGAATTCTTCCTGACGCGCCATTACTGGAAGCGTACGCCGACCGATGTCTTGCCAGACCCGCATACCAAAAAGCAATGTCTCTGGAAACCCAAGAATAATTGAATCGCACAGGGAACTTTGAAATGTCCATTTTCTTTATTCGGTACACGAAATTAATCGCATTAACGATCAGCGCAGGGCTCATGGTCGCTTGTGCAAGTACGGAACCAACACGTAGCGAGGCAACCACTGATTCGGGGCGTCCCTTGTCCGAGGGACTCAAAGCCTACGATGTTGAGCACTACACACTGCACAATGAAATCCTTGTCGAAACCAAGTCGATCGCGGGGTCAGCGAGCATTCGATTTCATACAGCGGAGCTACTGTCGACGCTGGAATTGGACTTTGACGGTTTGTTTTCGATCGACCGAATTGACGACGCTAGCGGCGAACTCGCGTATACGCGTGATGAAGCCAAGCTGTACATTGTGCTGACAGAGGAGTTAGCAGCGAATACCTCGCATGAAGTAACGGTGCACTATCATGGCGTGCCAATTGAGGCAGAACGTGCACCGTGGGATGGCGGATTCGTTTGGGATACGACGCCGTCTGGAAAACCGTGGATAGCGACGGCTATGCAAGGCGAAGGCTGCGACATCTGGTTTCCGTGCAAGGATCACCCGAGTGGTGAGCCGCAAAGCCTCGACCTCTTCTTCACAGTACCGGCTGGGCTCACTGCTGCCTCGAACGGGGTGCTGGTAAACGTTGCCGAAGAAGCAGACGGCCGAAAGACCTTTCACTGGCACACAGACCTGCAAACCAACACGTATGGCATAGCGCTCAACGTCGCGCCATATGTCCTGATTGAAAGCACCTTCACGTCATCAAATGGAACTGAAGTGCCGTTGCAGTTTTGGGCGATCGAAGATCACGAGGAAAAAGCCCGGGAGTTGTTTGACAGGGAATTTAAAGCGGTCATTGAATTTTTCGAGCGAAAAGTAGGACCGTACCCGTGGGGTCAGGAGAAACTGGGCATTGCTGAAACACCGCACCTCGGTATGGAGCACCAGACAATTAATGCTTACGGCAATGAATTCGCACGCGGCCCTTTTGGCTTCGACTGGTTATTTCACCACGAGCTTTCGCACGAATGGTTCGGCAATTTAATGACGCATAAGATCGTCTCCGACATGTGGCTTCACGAGGGTTTCGGTGCATTCATGCAGCCTGAGTACGCGCGTGAAGTGCTGGGCGAGGCTGCATTTTATGCCAGCATGTTCCGCACTTACCGGGGCATCAATTCCTGCAATGCGATAGCACCTCGGGAGGAGTTCTCCGAGGATCAACTGTATTTTGATGACGAAGAAGGTAAGGGACCTGCGGGTGATATCTATTCCAAAGGTACCTGGTTGTTACATAGCTTGCGCAATATGATCGGTGATGAGCCGTTTTGGCGCGCTGTACGACGTCTTGTCTACGACACCGCAAACCCTGAGTTATTGAAGCCACCTATCGAAGCACGGTTCCGAACCACCGACGACTTTATGCGCTTCGCAAGTGAAGAAGCCGGGCAAGACCTGGCCTGGTTCTTTGAAGTCTATGCGAGGAGTGGGCCACTTCCTGTGCTGGATATGACGGACAGTGAAGACGGTTTGCTACTCGAATGGCATGCACCAAACGACTTGCCATTTCCAATGCCCATTCCGGTCCGAGTAAATGATGAATTGCGTACCGTCACTTTCGTCGATAACAAGGCGACATTAGTCGACGCTGCAAAGAGCGACGTACTTGTCGATCCGTACATGCAGGTCTTGCGAAAACTTTCGATAGTGCCGACCTGCGAAGAACGTCGGGCGGAAGAGGCTGCAAGCCCGCACTAACGGCTTCAGGATGTGTGTCTTGCCTCGAGCCTGGCAACCACGTTGGCCAGCTCTATTCCATGGCTGCCGAGAAGAACCAGTGTGTGATAGAGCAGGTCCGCAGCCTCGTTGATGACTTCGTCACGATCGCCTGCGACAGCGGCAAGTGCCAGCTCGACACCTTCTTCGCCGACTTTTTGA
>CAYTNO010000447.1:0-2251 GCA_964439125.1 uncultured Woeseiaceae bacterium
GTTTTCCGGCGCCGGTTTTTCGACAATCTCCGTAATGCGATTGGACTGATCCACTGCGACGACACCGTAACTGGATGTATCCTCGTGCGGCACTTCTTCCACCGCAATTACACTGCCACCGTGTCTGTCGTACTCCGCGGCCATCTGCGTCAGGCACGGCGGTTCACCGGCGATGAGATCGTCTGCCAAATGCACAAAGAACGGCTCGTTGCCAACCGCTGGAAGAGCACACAAGACAGCATGCCCCAACCCGAGCGGCTCGCCTTGACGGATGTAAATGCAGGTGACCCCTTTCGGAACTATCCCCTGGATCGACTCAAGCAACTCCTGTTTACCGGCTTCGATCAACGCTCTTTCGAGCTCTGGATCTGTATCAAAATGATCCTCGATAGCACGCTTTGAGCTGCCGGTTATGAATACGAGCTTGGTTGCACCAGCATCGAGAGCTTCTTCCACCGCATATTGAATGAGCGGCTTGTCAACGATCGGCAACATTTCTTTTGGGCTGGCCTTCGTTGCCGGCAAAAAACGCGTGCCACGACCAGCAACCGGAAATACCGCGGCCCTGATTTTATTTCCCAATGCTCTGCTCCTGATATCGTCCAGGGACGAATCATAGCCAATTCAAGCCCTCAGCGTTACGACGATCGTCACGGAGTGAGTCGCGCCTTGTGTCGCACATTCGCCGCATGAACGACACAAAGCGCCGTAAGCGAACTACTTTTTGTTAACAGGTGCCACTCGAACGTCCGCTTTGATTCGCGCAACGGTAGCGTCGCCGATCCCTTTGACCAACGTCAGATCTTCCGGGCTCTTGAACGGGCCGTGTTTGCTGCGGTATTCAACAATCGCCTTCGCCTTGGACAACCCAATTCCCTTGAGTTCTGCCGAGATGGTCTCCGCGTCCGCGCTGTTGATATCGACTGGCCCTGCGAACGCATACAGCGGTACACACGCAAGCAGAATCAGCAGTAGTTGTTTCGATGTTTTCATTTCAAACTCCTTTTGACATTGAGTGGAATGCCGCTGGAATGCAGCAACAAAAGAAGCGTAGAGGAAGAGCTGTAGTAAGACCGCAGACAAAACTCCGCGGTTTATCAGGATATGATTTCGATCAGTGGTTCGTAATCGAGTGTTGCAGAACCGTGTCAAACTGAACGCGAGATGCTGGTCGTTGAGTTTCCCAATTGCGGCAGCTCGGGCACTGCCAAAGCAAGCGCTGACTTGAAAACCCGCACTCCTGACATTGATAGCGTGGCGTGGCACTCGCGAGCTTCGACAGCGCGTTTCGCACTTTTTTGAGCGCCGCCTCGTGCGAATCCTCAGCTTCTTTGTCCAGTTGATGCAGGTCTACAAATTCGGCGAGTGTCGGCTCTTTGAGTATGTAGTCTTCCACGCACTCATCGATGACCGGTGTACCGCCGATATTGTTAACGATTGCCGTATATGCAACGAGCGGACTCATTTCCGGGTTCTTGGCGAGCATCGATTTTAGCGCATTATCCAGCCCGTCCATCGAGCCTTCGCTGGCATAAGTCGCAACAATTTCAGGCAATGCCTCTGATATTAAATAAGTGTGCTCTTCAATGATCCGGTGATAAAGGCGAATAGCCGTTTTGAAATCCTTCGTCTCCCGCGCGATATGCGCGCGTGTTAATGCACCACGCATGGTCCGTGGTCTGCCCGACTGTGCTTTCTTAACGTACTGCCGCGCCAAACTGTAGTCCTTGGCTCCGGCCGCTGCATCGGCCAGTTCGCAATAGTAATGAGCTATCTGCAGCGCCAATGACTGGCCGCTCAGGGGTTCCAGTGCTTGCCCCGACTCGATGGCCTTACCCCACTCTTTTTCCTGTTCGTAAATTCGGCACAAATTTTCGAGCGCCTGCACCTGGTATCGCGACCCTTGCGCCAATCGAGCAAACAACTTTTCGGCACGATCCAGCAGACCCGCATGCAGGTAGTCCTTTGCAAGAGAAAACAGCGCCTGATCTCTGGCTTCAGCAGCAAGATCCGGACGTGCGATTATGTTTTGGTGGATACGAATTGCGCGATCCACCTCTCCCCTGCGTCGAAACAGGTTACCGAGGGCAAAGTGCGTCTCAATCGTTTTGTCGTCGACTCGCACCATTTCGAGGAAATGTTCGAGAGCCTGGTCAGTCTGTTCGTTAAGCAGGAAGTTCAGACCCTTCAGGTAATCGATATTCAGTGGCGGTGGCGCATCTTCCTCGTCGCGATCGCCGAATCGACCCAT
>CAYTNO010000448.1:0-2228 GCA_964439125.1 uncultured Woeseiaceae bacterium
CCGCGTTGTCAAAATTCGCCGGGCACGCAGCCGAACCACAGCCATGTAACTGCATAGTATGGGTGGACGCGCTGCTGTCATGAACGATCATGCCAAAGTGATAGAAAAAGGAACTGATGTTGTGTGCAGCGTCGGAGACTTTGTAAGCACCAGACGCCCCGCACGCGGTCGTCGTTCCTGAACATGACGACGCAGCGGCGTTCGAGCACCGATGCGTCGACGATAGCGACAAGAACCGTGCGCCGGTGGCGCGCATAACCCTCGCGGACTCGACATTTGAATTGCTGTCGAACAAAGGGTGAGGTACGGAAATATGGTGCGAGCTCGAGGAATCAAAATCCGCGCAGTAGAACCCTTGTCCTCTCAGTGCGACTTCTTCAAGACAGTACAACTCGTTGTTGCCGGCACCGCTGTCGACGAACCTGAGCAACCGAAAGCCAATGCCGCCCGCCGCTGTCCGAACGGCTTCCAGGTTTTGGTTCATGAGCTCAATGACCAGCGAGTCGAACTGATTCAAGTCAGACGCGGCAGGAACTGAATAACCTTCGGAGAATGCCTGCACGTACCTGAGCGAGCCACCCACATAATCAGAAAGATCCGCGGTTAGTGTTTCAATGACAGGTTCAGGGTCGGGATCAGGGGCGTTGTTTCCGCTGCCACAGCCGGCAAGTACTATCGCCATGATTGACGAACAATAAAGTGCTTTCAGATGCACCAGTGTCAATTGAATAATCCGGTTGAGCGAAATCGGCTGGGTGGCTGGTAGATCACATCGTCACTGTGAGCATTCTTTTGCCAGAGCAACCTTTTCGTCAATCCTTAGATGTACGTACCGTGGCCCGCATCATTGAGCTCCCTGGTCTTCGCCAAACCAAGTTCCTGCATTGGCCAGATCTTCAGCCGGAGTTGCCACTCACTGGCGCCTGGCCTTGTCGATCGTCGCCCGCGAAGTATGTGATCGTGCAATCGCCGATGGCTATCAAGTCACCGCTTCGCAGCAGGTGCCGCTGGATCCGGCAGCCATCGACGAACGTACCGTTCTTGCTATCGAGATCTACAAGACCAACGCCATCTGCTGAATTAACGACCAACGCATGACGCCGGCTCACTATAGAGTTGATCACGGGGATATCACACCGCGTGTCACGGCCAATGAGAATATTCCCGCCGTTGAGCGCCTGCTCCTGGACAACTACGCCATTCATGCGGGCGATGAGCTTACCTACCGGAAATTTCGCGCCGTTGACTTGCTCTGGTACCGCTTTCGCAGAAGAACGCGGCGTTTTGCGGCTCTGCCGAAGCAGCTTGTCTGCTTTCTTGACCAGGTCCGCCGATACTGGACCCGCGCCCTCTTTGTCAGCCAGGTCAATGCACTTACAACAAAGAACATCGATGCTGTCGGGTACTCCCGAAGAGACCTCATGTATAAGAGTGACCGCGTCAAACTCGAACACTTCGCCAATGTCTGCGACTTCTGCTGCCTCGACTTCCCGCGAAATGTACGCCCTCGTCTCATCCAATGTTAATGGGCCAAAGACAATCCGCGGCCCAGCGAGAGCGCGTATCACATCGAAGCAAGGCTTAACGAGCAGTTTATTCAGGCCAGGACACCCTGAAAGTATCACCATCAAGCCGAATTCACCCTTCGCCTGCAACTCTATGAGGCGTCGTACCGTGTCGAACACCCACCACGCCTCGTCTTGCGTTTCCTCGAAGCAAATGATTGTGCGACGACTGTTTTGGCTTTGGTCAGACAAAAAGATCGTGAACGCTTTTTCCAGATCAGCAAGGCTCATGTCTTTTGGGTCGAGGCCGACCGCCTGCACTACCTCGCGCATTCCAGCGTCCGCATCTGAACAGGGCTCGGTGATTCGCGCTACAGAGACATCGCTGTCGATAGCGTCGACAAAGCAGTCGATAAGGTAGCTCGCACTCGATGTCTTTTCCCCGACAAGAATCGCCACCGGCCGGGCCTCTTCGAATGCCCTGCCCAACTGTTCGAGCGCGCTCGTATGACCGTGGGTGAGACACGGAAATGAGGATGCTTTTTCTACCCGCTCAGCCGGTGCTGCGGGGCTCATTGTTTATTACTCATATTTGTCACTTCGCTTGGCCTTTTATAAACAGTAGGTTATAGGCTCTTGTTCAGATGAAATATTGACTGCATCAGTCTAGATTACCCCTCGAATTATGTAAAGTCTTGTCAGCCATGCAATTGAAGCACAGGC
>CAYTNO010000449.1:0-2222 GCA_964439125.1 uncultured Woeseiaceae bacterium
GTCGCTCATTGACGGAGCATTGGAATTGAACGTGTTGGTTTCGATTATGTCGGCACCCGCGTCCAGAAACTGGCGGTGGATGTCCTGGATGACGTGCGGTCGTGTAAGAGACAGTAAGTCGTTGTTGCCTTTCAGGTCGTGGTGCCAATCGGCGAAACGATCGCCGCGGAAATCATCCTCATCGAGCGAGAAAGCCTGAATCATCGTGCCCATGGCTCCGTCGAGCAGCAGAATGCGCGACTCGAGAGACAGCAGCAGTGACTCAATACGTTGTTTGCGATCCATCAGCGCGTCCTCAGCCCACGGCCTGTTGCGACCGCACGCCAAGCGCATGGCAGATAGCGAATGTCAGATCAGATCGATTCAACGTGTAGAAGTGAAACTCGTTGATACCTTCGGCCTGTAACCTGCGCACCTGTTCAATGGCAACATTGGCTGCAATCATTCGCCGCGTCCCGGCGTCATCCTCAAGCCCGGCAAACCGTTCATGCAGCCATACCGGAACGCTTGCTCCACAGGTCTCGGCAAAACGCTGCAATTGCGGAAATCGTGTAATCGGCAGAATGCCGGGCACGAGGACTGACTCTATGCCGGCGGCCACGGTGAGATCTCGAAAGCGGAGGAAGACGTCGGTATCAAAAAAGAACTGGGTTATTGCACGCGAAGCACCCGCGTCGAGCTTGCGCTTGAGGTTATCGAGGTCGAAGAGCGGGTTTGGCGCTTCCGGGTGCACCTCCGGATAGGCCGCAACAGAAATATCGAAGTCCGCAACCTTACGCAGCCCTGCAACAAGGTCTGCTGCATAGGCGTAGCCGTCCGCATGAGGCTCGTAACTATCAGTGTCTTTGGGCGCATCGCCGCGCAGCGCGACGATGTGCCTAATGCCCATATCCCAGTACTCGCGTGCGATGTCGTCAATCTCACCACGGCTTGCACCAATACAGGTCAGATGGGGTGCGGCAGTTAGATCTGTTTCCTTAATGATCCGCTCAACCGCCGCGTGCGTGCGCTGTCGTGTTGAGCCATCAGCACCGTAGGTGACAGAAACGAAACTCGGGCCAAGATCTTTTAGTCGCTGCACCGATGCCCACAGAGTCTCCTCCATCTTTTCGGTGTGTGGCGGAAAGAACTCGAATGAAACTTCTACATTGGGGCTGATATCAGACATGCGGTTTCCGTGCGTCAGGCGACAGCAGATTCTTGATTAGTGGGTGTCGCGACAGCCAGCAACCACCGAGGGTCATTGCGTGGGATGTGCCGCGGTGTTGAGAGTCGCAGACCGGTGGCTTGGCACCAGTCCGCGAAACGGTTCTCCAGGAATGTGGCATCGCCATTATCGGTCGCTGCGAGAATCAGCAGTCGGCCTCCCGGCTTTAGCAGGCGACCTGCTTCGCAGAGAGCCAGGACAGGTTCGTCCGCGTCGCCGAGCACGTCATCGAGTATGACTGTGTCGAATTCGCCATCGGCAAACGGCAGCTCATACATGTTGCCTTTACGCAGACTGTAGTTTTCGACACCGGCCAACAGCAATTCCGCGCGCGCAAGTTGACGCGCGTCTGAATCGATGTCGACACCGATCACCCGATTCGCGCGCGATGCCAGCAACTTAAGAACCCTGCCCTGACCGCAACCGATATCAAGCAGATCGCCAAGCGGCGCAGCAACCGTTAACTCGACCAGCGCGCGATGCAAGCGGCGAGATGTTGAATCGTCGGACGACAACGAAGGCACCGTGGCGCGAATATCGCGCAACTGGCGCAACTTGCCGAAATCTTTTTCGAAGAGCGGCTCATCTTCCGGCAGCAACGTCAGAAGACGGCGACGCGATGCTGCCTGTTCACCACCCATCGGCACGCGGTAATAGACAAAGTGCCCGTCACGATACCGTTCGAGCAACTGCGCTTCGCAAAGCTGTTTCAGGTGCTGCGATATGCGCGGCTGGCTTTGAGACATCACTTTCGTTAGCTCTGAGACACTGCACTCAGCGCGCGCACACAAGGCCACGATACGCAGACGGACGGGGTCCGCGAGCGCCTTGAATTGCGAGATGAGTTGGTCGATTAACATATTAATAAATATATAAAGATATACTTATATTTACGACCACACAGAATAGCACATCCGAAACGTCGCAGACTCCACTGTCATCATCGTAGGATCGGTAGGTTCGCGAGGATGGCAGGAGGGCCGGGAGCGTGGGATCTTTTTTTCCGGAAATAAAG
>CAYTNO010000450.1:0-2221 GCA_964439125.1 uncultured Woeseiaceae bacterium
GGACAAAGTTCAAAAGACCCAGGCCTTCCACTTCAAAGGTGGTCAAGGGGCGAAGACCGGCACAGGCGGGCACTTGCCCGGCAATAAGGTCAAGGGGAAAATCGCCGAAGTTCGCGAATTGCACGAAGGTGACGCGGCAATATCACCGGCGCGATTCCCGGACTGGACGGAGCTCAGTCAGTACAAGGACTTTGCGGCTGAAGTTCGCGATAAGACCGGCGGTATTCCAGTTGGATTCAAGCTGTCAGCGCAACACATTGAAAAAGATATCGACGCCGCTCTGGATATTGGTGTCGACTACATCATTCTCGATGGTCGCGGCGGTGGTACAGGAGCCGCCCCGTTAATTTTTCGCGACAACATTTCGGTGCCGACCATCCCGGCACTGGCGCGGGCTCGCAGGCATCTCGACTCCTGCGACGCAGGCGGCGTTACGCTCGTGATAACCGGTGGCTTGCGTCACCCCGCCGATTTCGCAAAAGCAATGGCGCTTGGTGCAGATGCGATAGCTGTATCGAACGCTGCAATTCAGGCGATTGGTTGTGTCGGTATGCGTGCGTGCCACACGAACAACTGCCCTGTAGGTATTGCGACGCAGCAACCGCACCTTCGCGAGCGC
This sequence comes from uncultured Woeseiaceae bacterium, assembly GCA_964439125.1. Taxonomy (GTDB): domain Bacteria; phylum Pseudomonadota; class Gammaproteobacteria; order Steroidobacterales; family Woeseiaceae; genus UBA1847. Next base: position 620 of record CAYTNO010000450.1, read on the forward strand.
TTGCCAGTAGATATCGCTGCAGAACGCCTGGACAGGTTTTTCCGCGCTTCGGTCGATTTGATGTCCGTGCTTGCCAGAGCCGCCGGCCATCGGCACTTACAGGATTTCAGTCAGGATGACCTCACGACATTCAAGACGGACATGGCGAGGCTAACGGGCATCGCGTACGGCGGCATCCATGCCCCCTGACCAGCTAGTCAGGCAGAGACGCCCAGGTAAGCAGTGCCATCCCTGATGATCGACCGCTTCTTGAATCTCAGGTACCTATGACTGCAAACAACAAGCTGCTGTGGACGTTATTGTCGATCGTCTTGTTTGCGAGCATCGGAGCGTCGCTTGTTCAAAGTTCAGGTGGTCGGGTCCAGGTGCAGGACATTAAGATACCGACCCAAAACGGACAATGGCTGGTCGCGGATCTGTTCAAGCCAAAGTCAGCAACAAGTGACAATCCAGCCCCACTAGTGGTCGTCGTGCCGGGCTTTCAACGTTCCAAAGAGGCACTGTCCAACATTGCGATCGAGCTGGCGCGCCGCGGCATCGTCGCCATTAGTATCGACCCTTATGCTCAGGGCGGCTCGAGTTCCTCCATGAGCAGAATGGCAGCGACGACCGAGGGCTATGGAATGTTTGCCGTCGTTGACTACGCAGCCGGCACTTCAAACCTGAATTACATCGACAAGTCGCGGATTGGAGCAACCGGGCACTCGGCTGGGGGCAACGCGGCGATTCGAGGAGCGAACTTCTTCGGCAAGGAGGCGCAGCAAAGCGGCAAGCCAAGCAAGCTGCATTCGGTATTCGTCTCGGGCTACGTTCTGACGTTAACAGATGAGGTTCTGGGCGATGTTCGTTCCAACGTTGGAATGAGTTATGCGTTTTACGACGAGGGCGCGTATCGCAATGAGCTGAAGAGCGCAGACATGCGTCGAGCCCCCGAGGCATTGCGCCTGGTTAACAGCACTCGTGGTGAGGGGGAGCCGCGCATCGACGAGGTGGTGCTTGGCAAGTACTACGGCGATGTAGGACGAAGTGATTTACGCGTAGTACACAATGAAAGGATCTTGCATCCATTCCAGCCGTACATCGTCGAGGCAACGGCCAACCAGATTGAGTATTTCGAGAAGGTATTCGCTGTGGACAGTGGATTCTCAAGCCGTGACCAAATCTGGTACTGGAAGGAAGTGTTTAGCCTTATTTCATTGATTGCGGCGTTCGTTGTGCTCGTTCCAATGGGGCGGCTGCTGTTGCAGGTTCCGGTCTTCGCAGCACTTGCGCATCCAGTTCCAGCGGCACTGCCTCGACCGCAGGGCAGGGGCAGGGCGCTGTTCTGGACTCTGTTCGCAGTCGCGGCGTTGATCGCCTGCTTCTCCTACATACCCATGTCGGAGTTGTCGAAAGTGCTCTTTGTTGCAGCATCTACTCGCCAGCAGACCTGGTTCTTTCCACAACGCATGAACAACGCGGTGATGATGTGGGCAGTGCTCAATGGGCTCGTCGGTTACCTGATGTTCTGGCTGACTTATCGCTTTCACGGTAAGCACCACGGTGTCATGCCAGACATGTGGGGTGCGAAGATCGGACGTTCAGAATTGCTACGGACCTTTT
>CAYTNO010000451.1:0-2216 GCA_964439125.1 uncultured Woeseiaceae bacterium
AGACATCTCGAGGTCGCTCGATGCTGATGGAATAATAGAGGGCAGCGTACGACTCAGCGATAACCGGCTGCGCGTCACAGTCCAGCTTATTGATGGACAAGCCGACCGGCACCTTTGGGCAGAATCCTACGACGAGGAACTGACCGTGGACAACGTGTTTGCGATCCAGGAACGAGTTGCAAACAGTATAGCCGAGGCATTGCGAGCCGAGTATCAACGCCAGCAAACGGTGGCAATGGGTCTACCAACGACCGATGTTGAAGCTTACAACCTTTATCTTTTAGGGCGTTATCAGACGTTCAGACAGACCCCGGAAAATCTCGATCTGGCCGTGCAGTACCTTGAGCGGGCGGTCGAGCGGGACGCGGACTTTGCTGAGGCCTATGCCGCGCTCGGCTGGGCCTACGCGTTTCAAGGAACGGGATACGGTCGGTCGGACCCGGGCACTGTTTTCCCGCTGGCGCGCAAGGCTGCGGTACGCGCGCTTGAACTCGATAATCAAATGGCTGACGCACATTCCCTGTATGCGGACATCCTGACCTGGTATGACTGGGATTTTGAGCTCGCGGAGATCGAGTATCGAAGGGCGATGGCACTCGATCCAACAAATGTGCTGGGTTACGCGCTTTTCCTATCGTCGCAATCGCGACACGACGAATCGATCGAATTGGTCGAGGCGAGGCTCGCCGCAGCGCCAGACGACGACTATATAAAAATTAATGCTGGCTGGAACTACTTACGTGCGGGCCGTTACTCGGACGCAATCGACGTGGCTGAGCGCGCGCAAGACCACCCTGATGTGGCCAGTTTGCTTGGCTTCGGCTATCTATACACGGGTGAGATCACAGCAGCTCTGGCTGCCTTCGAAGAAGACATTAGGCGCCAGGGGCGTGGCCAGACCCAGCTGGGAAATCTTGCCTACGCATATTTCAGAGCCGACCAACCAACCAAGGCACAGGCCATTCTTGACGAACTTGAAGGGCAAGCCGAAACCCGGTTTGTATCACCCTCGATGCTTGCGTCGATCTATTTCGCCGCGAGCAACGAGACACGTGGTTATGAGTTGCTCGAGTCCGCTGTCGAGGTTCGTGAGCGCGGTGCCATCTTTCTGAACGTCAGTAGCTCGTTAGCCGGTCAACGTCGAGATCCGCGGTTTGTTTCGATCCTCAAACGCATCGGACTGCCGACAGGCGATCTCTGACAATCACGAAAGCCCCAGACGGGGCTTTAACAGAAGAAGGGGCCACAAGGGCCCATATTCAATTTCTGGCGGTGCGGCGAGTCCTCTGCGGACGATGCTCATTCGCGTTCTGTGCGATTTTACCTCCCAGACATCGGCTGTCGCCGGCGCTAGTCAGTTTCGAACAAACGCTGCGCAGATTTGTCTTGGTAATCCCAGTAGCCGATGATCCGTGTCTGCGGCCGGTGACGGCGCAAGTGCTGGCGTTGCCATTCGCCAAACGCATCGACGTCGACTTCAACAGGCACTTGCCAGTTGTTGCGCCGAAAAAAGTATGCCGTGTACTCACCGAGATAGCCGGCATCCCGAACAGTCAGCAACTCGTCAAGATAGTCATCGCTAATGCCAGAATTTTCGACGCGTTGTTCGGCCCATGCATCGACAAGGACATTGCGCGCCGTGAACTCGCAGTCGTATGAACTGTGACGAGCCGGATTATCGCCGCGCAGTTCGAGCTGGCAGACACTTTTCACGAGGCTGTAAGCGACCCAGCTTTGCAGCGCCGGATCGGTATCGACAAACGCCACGGGCGCAAGGTAAAACGTGTCACCATCGGTGACGCCGTCCCGCACGTAAATTTCGTTATTGCAGCCCGATATCAAAAACAGGGCGATCAGGCATAGATACCACATGATGCGACACAGCTTACGCTGACTCACTTAATGACGCCTGAATGCGCGTCACGGAGTCGCCGTATTCTGGGGAAGAGTATATCGGGGCTGTTCGAGACTCCGGTGCCCGTCGACGCGCTGCCTGCAGCGCGTCGACGACGAAACATTACTCTCTGGCGGAGAGGGTGGGATTGAGTTGCGCCTTCGGCGCTGCCTCGCCAACTGGCAGCTGCGCTGCTGCGTTGGTCGAACAGGGTTCGAAAGCCCATACCGCGCTCGGCGAGAAAAACAAAAGGCCCCGTAAAGGGGCCTTTGATTTTTCTGGCGGAGAGGGTGTCCATCGAATAGAGCGCCACACCCCTTTC
>CAYTNO010000452.1:0-2215 GCA_964439125.1 uncultured Woeseiaceae bacterium
CCACAGAATGATTGCCGGTCTGATCCGCTGGTCGATTAGCAATCGTGTGATGGTATTGCTGGTCACCGGGTTTCTTGTCGCCGCCGGTATCTATGCATTGCGTGAGACACCCGTCGACGCGTTGCCCGATCTTTCTGATGTTCAAGTGATCATAAAAACCTCATTCCCGGGGCAGGCGCCCCAGGTTGTCGAGGATCAGGTTACGTATCCCCTGACTACGGCCATGCTCTCTGTACCGAAGGCGATAAACGTGCGCGGTTATTCGTTCTTCGGCGATTCGTACGTCTACATCATCTTCGAGGATGGCACCGATCTCTACTGGGCGCGCTCAAGGGTTTTGGAGTACCTGAGCCAGGTAACCGGGCAACTACCCGACAACGCCAAGCCGGCGCTTGGGCCCGACGCAACTGGTGTCGGTTGGATCTATGAGTACGCGCTGGTGGATCGGAGTGGTCAAAATGACCTGTCGCAGCTCCGAAGTCTGCAGGACTGGTTCCTGAAATATGAATTACAAACCGTTCCCGGTGTTGCCGAGGTTGCCACGATTGGCGGCATGGTGCGTCAGTACCAGGTAGTTATCGACCCCGACAAATTGCGTGCATTCGGCATGTCGCTCGCGCACGTGAGACGTGCGATTCAGGCCGGCAACCAGGAAACCGGCGGATCAGTCATCGAGATGGGCGAAGCCGAATACATGGTGCGAGCCAGCGGCTATCTGCAAAGCCTCGAGGATCTGTCCCACATTCCGCTGGGTGTCGATGCGAACGGCACACCGGTCGTGCTATCGGATATAGCGGAGCTGCGCCTTGGGCCACAGATGCGTCGCGGCATTGCAGATCTCGATGGCGAAGGCGAAGTTGTCGGCGGCGTCATTGTCATGCGCTCGGGAGAGAACGCCTCGAAAACCATCGACGCGGTTAAAAAACGCCTCGATGAACTCAGTCGAAGCCTGCCCGATGGGGTTGAGATCGTAAGCACCTACGATCGGTCGGCATTGATCGATCGAGCCGTTGACAACCTGCAAACCAAATTGCTTGAGGAGTTTCTGGTCGTCGCACTGGTGTGCGCGATATTTCTTTTTCATCTTCGATCCTCAGCCGTAATTATCCTGAGTCTGCCGGTCGGCATACTTGTCGCGTTCATTGTCATGAAGGCACAAGGCATTAACGCCAACATCATGTCGCTAGGCGGTATCGCGATAGCCATCGGTGCGATGGTCGATGCCGCAATTGTGATGGTTGAAAATGTGCACAAGCATATCGAGGAGGAGCCGCTGACAGATGAAAATCGCTGGAGAGTCATCGGTGATGCGGCTAGCGAGGTTGGGCCACCGCTATTCTTCTCTTTACTCATAATCACGCTGAGTTTCCTGCCGGTGTTTACACTCGAAGCACAGGAAGGCCGTCTGTTCGCGCCACTGGCATTCACCAAGACCTACGCTATGGCCGCTGCCGCCGGTCTTTCAGTCACATTGGTGCCTGTGCTGATGGGGTATTTCATACGCGGCAAGATTACGCGGGAAGAGCGGAACCCGATCAATCGCTTACTGATAGCTGTGTATCGCCCGGTAATTAACGCGGTGATCCGGTTTCCGGGAGCGACATTACTACTTGCTGCCGCAATTCTTGTTGTGGGACTTTGGCCGGCAACGCGCCTTGGTTCCGAGTTCATGCCGCCGCTTGACGAAGGCGACCTGATGTATATGCCGACGACGTATCCCGGCATATCAATCGACAAAGCACGCGAGTTGCTGCAGCAAACGGACAAACTGATTAGCAGTGTCCCGGAAGTGAAAAGCGTGTTTGGCAAAATCGGTCGTGCCGAGACCGCGACTGATCCTGCGCCACTGACGATGATCGAGACCATCATTCAGTTCAAACCAAAGTCAGAATGGCGCGCAGGCTTCACGGCCGACGATTTGCGGCAGGAGCTGGATCGCATCATCAAAATACCTGGTGTTACCAATGCGTGGGTGATGCCGATCAAGACACGCATCGATATGCTGGCAACGGGTATCAAGACGCCGGTCGGAATCAAGGTAGCGGGTCCGGATCTCGCTGTTATTCAGGGCATTGGCAAGGATCTCGAAGACGCACTAGCGGATGTGCGAGGTACAGCGTCGGTCTATTCAGAGCGGGTGGCCGGTGGTCGCTACGTCGATGTCGACATCGACCGCAAAAGGGCGTCACGCTATGGCTTGAATATCAGCGATATC
>CAYTNO010000453.1:0-2214 GCA_964439125.1 uncultured Woeseiaceae bacterium
CGAATGAGCGTGCGTCCGCCGTATTGATCATGTCATTGAGGCGAGTATCAATGCGACGGGTCAGCTCCTCGGCAACGCCGCGGTGCTGGTGAAAAGCCTCCCATTTCAGCTGGCTATAAGCCTGCCAGACAAGGACCGCTGTCGGCACGGCGAGCGCCAGGAAGAAGAGCAGCAGCAGGTTTCGCAGCCGCCGCTTGTCGAGGCCCTTGACCAGTGTATTCGGCAACACGGTCTAACTCTCCATCACGAGACGGTAGCCCGCGCCGCGCACCGTAATGAGTCGTTCAGGTGCCTTGGGATCGACCTCGATCTTGCGCCGCAGTTTCGCGATATGAATATCCACAGTTCTCGTCTCAATGTTCAGGCCGCGTGCGTATCCCCAGACTTTTGACAGTAGCTCCTCTCTTGAGACCGGCCGCTCGGAGTTCCGCGCAAGATAAATCAGAACCTCGACTTCGCGTTTCGTGAAAGCGATTTCTTCATTACCCTTCAGACCGGAGAGATTCTCGGTGTCGATTTCGACGTTGCCGATGCTTAACGTCCTGGCATGTTCCTGGCCGATCTGAGAGCGCCTCAAGACCGCCTCGATTCTCAATACCAACTGCTGAATCGAGAAAGGCTTTGGTACATAGTCGTCGGCGCCGAGTTTCAGGCCCTGGACGATTTCTTCATCTGACGTCTTGGCGGTCAACATAATGATCGGTTGATTGCGGTCGACCGCCCGAATCCGATCACAGATTTCGTAGCCGTCCATGCCGGGCAGCATGATGTCGAGCAGAATCAGCTCAAACTTGCCCGTCAGCGCTTTCTCGAGACCCTCGGGACCGGTCGCCGCGCTGTCCACTTCATAGCCGTGAAATACGAGCACGTCGATGAGGCCCGTGCGGATGGCCTCTTCGTCTTCCACAACCAATAAGCGTACTTGTCTATTCATCAGGTACTCAGGCTAGCACTCTGGCGCCGTTTGAGCAGTGATCCCATGTAACGTTTTTGTAAATTTAGTTCCTCGGATTTTACCAATCCATGTCTTATTAAATGCCGCGATGCTGCCTAGTATCCCTCCATCGAATGTTTCGACGGGAAAACTGAGGAGACGACACCATGGCACTAATCAATCGTATTTCGCGACTTTTCAAAGCGGACTTTCACGCCGTTCTCGATCGGGTCGAGGAACCCGAAGCACTGCTGAAACAGGCCATGCGCGACATGGAAGATGAGCTGGCCGGCACCGAGCAGCGCGTCGCCCTGTGTGCGCATGACCAGCAAGCGCTGGCCACACGTAAGACTGAACTCGAAAGCGCTATTGCTGAATTCGGCGCCCAGCTCGATCTTTGTTTCGAGTCGGGAAAGGACGATCTGGCGAAAACGCAGATCAAGAAAAAACTCGAGGCAGAACGTCTCTTGAAGCGTCTTGCCACGAAACACTCGGCGAATGAGAACTATCTCGACGAGCAACGAGCGATGCTCGAGGAGAACAGCGCAACACTCGAGAGCCTGCGGCAGAAGGCCGAGCTGTTTGCACATCGCACGACGGTGCATGCCGATCCCAGCTCAGAGTTCGATGACGTCGCGTGGATGACCAGAGAATTGACCGTCGGCGACGATGAGATCGAAATCGCTTATCTCCGTGAAAAAAGTTTGAGGAGTGCGTCATGAAACGGCCTTCTTTTTTTCATGGCGTACTCGTTGCCGCTGTGCTCGGCTTCTTTGCGAGCGCAGTCGTTGCGACGCTGACGCCTTTCGTTGGCTTCGGCGCCGTCCTCCGCCTGGTCATTCCTGTACTGGCGCTTACCTACCTTTTGTATCTGTTTAGTCGCAGCGAAGAACGCGTGGGTCGCGTAACGACCCTTTTCCTTTGGAGCGCGTTGGCTGCGATCACGTGGTGGGTAGCCCCGCCGCTGCCGTTGTATCTATTGATCCATGTTGGCGCGATCTGGTTAGTTCGCTCGCTGTACTTTTACTCGGGCGTGATGCCGGCGTTGCTGGATCTTGGGCTCAATTCTTTGAGTATCTCCGCCACAGTCTGGGCAATCATCCAATCCGGGAGTGTATTTCTGGCCACCTGGTGTTTTTTCCTGGTGCAGGCGCTGTTCGTCGTTATCCCACCTGCTGTAAAGCGAAAACACGGCGCAACACTGAATGCAGCGACCGACTGTAAAAAATTCGAGCACGCAAAGCGCAATGCCGATCAGGCGTTGCGTCAACTATTCACGC
>CAYTNO010000454.1:0-2214 GCA_964439125.1 uncultured Woeseiaceae bacterium
GTGTGCGAATTATTTGCAATGTCGAGTCGGTATCCGACATCCGTCGGCTTCTCATTGGAAACGCTCGCCCGGCGCGGTGGGCAAGACGGGCCCCATAAAGATGGCTGGGGCGTCGCGTACTTCGAGGATCACGACGTGTTTCTGCTGCGCGAGTCGAGTCCGGCTGCGGAAAGCGGTCTGGTGAGGTTCATGGAAAAGCACGGCCCCCCGAGCAACCTCGTGATCTCGCACATCCGCCAGGCGACTCAGGGGGAAAACGCGTTGCGTAATACGCAGCCTTTCCAGCGTGAACTCGGCGGACGCACGCATGTGTTCGCGCACAACGGCAATCTGCCCGGTATCAAAGACAAGCGCAGCCTCGATTCACACCGCTTTACGCCTGTCGGCGACACTGATTCTGAATTCGCGTTCTGCTGTTTGCTCGAACGGCTTACAAATTTATGGGACGGGGCAACAGGAAAGACGCCGTCGGTCGAATCACGCCTCGAGATAGTGACCGACTTTGCCGCGCGGTTCCGGTCGCTCGGCCCATTCAACTTCGTCTATTCCGACGGCAACGTGCTTTTCGTTCACGCGCATCGCAGAACCCAGAATGATGGCGGCGTTCGGCCACCGGGGCTGCACTTGCTCGTACGTTCCTGCAATGAGCAGGCCGTCGACCTGTCGAAGTCCGGCGTCATAATGGCTCCGGTGGCTCAGGAGCTGGTGCTTGTTGCCAGCGTGCCGTTGACAGATGAGCCGTGGGAGGCGATAGGTGAGGGTGAGGTCATCGCATTGACGCAAGGGTTGGTGTGGGCGCGAACGCCTCCGTCGGTCGCCACCTTAAGAGATCCGGCGTAAGCCCGACTTGCCCATAACTTAGGTTCTGATCTGAATCAATGCTCAGCAGATACAAGAAGAAAGCGGCACCATCCTGGCAACGAAAGTTGGTCCTGGTTTTGGGGTCGTTTTGCGCTGCTACGTTTCTGCTATTTGTGATGTGGGCAGTCATGCTTTTTATCGATTGGGCGCGAGTCGACGATTGTTTGGATCAAGGCGGCAGTTACGATTACGAAGCCGGCGAGTGTGATTTTGAGGCGAATCACGTCATCCAGTAATACCAGCCGCCTATTGAATAATGTTGATGATTCCCTAGTTATGTGATCCAAAAAAACGTTTTAAAGCGTACAAGAAAACGGCAAAACACAATATCGCACCCAAGCCGAACATTATTCTCGCCAACGAGACGTTCATGTCGCGCGGCAAAAACGGGATACCGCCGGAAAAGCCCTCGGCCGAGGAAAAGAAAGTGACCCATCCAGCAATCAGCGTGAACGAGGCGAGGATAAACGCGGCTAACAAGTCCAGTGCGCGCGAATGGTTGCGCAGAAAAATCATGACGCCAGCGGTAACAAACAACACACCAACTAATCCGACAACCCACATTGGTGTGTCGTAAGCGGTCTGCATGGGGAGCACGCCCGATGCGACGAGTAGTACGAACCCACCACAGGTAATCGCAATCAACCCCAGTGCAACGTCGCTTCTATCAAGCTTTATCACAGACTATCCTCGGCATAGCGAAGAACTGCCAGTCGGGCGGGTCTTCGCTATGTAGCAGATTTAGTCGGCAACACCTATTTGTCGGCTGCGTCGGCAGATAACGCCTCGTCCAATAGTGCGACCAGTTCGTCGCGGCTGTAGCTATAGGGGCCCCACTGGTTCAGTTGTACGAGCTCACCAACTTTCGCGCCGATCGTCCAACCTTGCTCTTCCGCGTTCGGGACAACCATGTAGCGGCGTAACGGATTGTCGTTGAAAAGTGCGTGCATAAACGCTTCGGAGACTTCGTCAGGTTCTTTGTACGACAACTCGCGCGCAGATGTTTCTTCATAGGCCTTTTTCATTTCTTGCGTAATCTCGCCACCGGCTGCTTCCAGCTTTTCCGTCTCGCGCGACACGCTGCTGCGACGGATGTTCGACTTGTAATTACCGGGTTCCACGACACTGACCGAAACACCGAGCGGCTCCATCTCACCGGCCAACGCATCCGTGAATGCCTCGATCCAGTGTTTGCTGCCGCTGTAGGCGCTGCCGCCGGGCCATGACAGCGTACCGGCAATTGATCCGGTCGTTACGATACGGCCCTTCGATTCGATGACCAATGGCGCGAACGACTTAGTCGTACGGTAGACACCCTCGACATTGACATCGTAGACAAACGTCTGGTCTTCG
>CAYTNO010000455.1:0-2213 GCA_964439125.1 uncultured Woeseiaceae bacterium
ACTTCGAACACATCGCCGCAACTAACAGCTGCGACTTGCTGGCCTGCGGCAACGTTTTCATTGACCTCAATATTCAGCGAAGCGATAGAGCAGTCAGTATCCGCAGTCAGCTTCGTGTAGGAGGCATTGAGGCGTGCAATTTCGAGAGCCTTGCTGGCTGCTCCCACCTGTGCGCCGGCCGACTCCGCCTGCGCCCGCGCCGATTCAAGGTCGTTCAGTGATGCGTTGTCATTTGCGTATAAGCCCTTCGTTCGCTCGTAGTTGGCGGCAGCCCTCCTGTCGTTGGCCTGCGCTTCAACGAGCGATGCTTGCGCCTTTTGTGTCTGCAGTACGTAGCTGGCTGGATCAATTTCCGCGATCAGGTCACCGGCATTCAGGCGCTGACCGATTTGCACGGGCGCATTGACGACTGTGCCCGACACTTTGAAACTGAGTCGCGATTCCCTGCTGGACTTCGATGTGCCGGAAAAGCTTCGGTCGCGAAACACGCTCGCATCGGTAACCGTCATGTAGCGAACGGGTCGTAGCCTCTCCTCGACCGTATCGTCGGATTTGCCACAGGCCGACACCATCAAGATCGCAACAAGCAACGTACAAATGCTGAGCTTCATCATTCTGTTCCCGTTATTGTCATGTGCATTTTAGCCGCCAATGCGTCTCTCGCTTCCGGTGTCAACAGGAAGTCGTACCCGCCCGCGGCCCGTTGCACCGACATTATTGTGATGAGGAAGTTATACAACGATTCCGCGGCAGCAGCCGATGCGGCGAGAGCCGTATCCTGTGCATCAAGCAACTCGATGACCGTCACTGTGCCACGCGCATAGGCGTCACTCACAAGATCAAAGTTCTTTCCGGACGCCTCGGCGGCAGTTGCCGCGAGCGCGATTTGCGCGTGGGCAGCTAGCGCGGCATGCAGTCGATTACGAATTTGCTCCTCGACTCTTTCCTCAGTGGAGGCACGCAGCGACTCCAGTTGCCGTAATTCGAAACTGGCCCTCGAGACGTTGGCCTTCTTGAGACCGCCCGAGAACAGCGGCAAGGTCGCCTGCACGCCGACACTCCAGTCATTGAGATCCTCACCTGCCGCCGGCCCCGCGCCAAGCCCGGACTGACTGAGGTTGCTCGTATAGCGCCCACCGACCGTGAAATCGGGCAGCCAGTATGCGCGCCGCTGGCTGCTGAGCTCGCGTCGCTTCGCCGCGATTTGAGCATCCAGTTGCTCCAGTTCGGGTGCCCGGCTTATTGCCCGGTCAATATAGAAGTTGGAGAAGCGTGCATAGTCGGCAGGACTACTGACCAGTTGCTCGAACTCTGCACGCGTCATCACGAATGGCTCGTCAAATGTCGCTTCTTTTAGCGCAAGCTGGGTGCCCTGCGGTCTATGCAGAATGCGGTTCAAGGTCTCCCACGACTGATTCAGCGCCGCCCTCGCGTTTACTACCAGAATCTGTGCTCGAGCAACCTCCGCCTGCCATCGATACACGTCAGCGGGCGTCGACGTACCAAGTTTCACCCTGTCTTCGGCCAACTCAAGGTTAGCTCGCGAGATCCTGAGATTATTCTCCTGCACTGACAACTGCGAACGTGCATTCAGTACCGTGTAATAAGACGTGGCCGCTGCCTGTACAACGTCAAGCCCGAATTCCCGCAAGCTGGCCTGGCGTGTCCGCTGTAGTTCCTTCTGAATTTTAAGATTTGCGCTCGCGGTGTCAGAATAAATCAGCTGATCGAGGCTTATTGCGGTATCTGTGGATCGTTCGGCGAACAAGCCTGCGGCGACTGTAGGCGAATCCCTGCGCAGCGAATAGCCCGCCGACGCTCCGACCTGCGGCAACAAATTCGACCGGGCTCGTGCGATCTCTTCAAGACCCGCTTGCACGCCGAATCCCTCCGCCTGCAAATCCTGGTTTTGATCCAGTGCTGTCTGCGCAATGTCGACAAGCCCGAACACTTGTCCGTAGATTTCCGCATCCTGATTCAACAGGACGGCGTCGTTCAGAACATCAAAGCTCGGTGACAACCCAATTTGCCGGGCCGTCGCCATATTGATGGTTAGTTGCTCCCTGGTTTCCAAAGTGGTCTGTTGATCTTCGGCACGCTCGCCCAACATCACAGCCTGCATATTGAGCGCATTGAGACGCGCCTGCCGATCAACGTCCCGCGGCTCCGAATCGGTGACCAGCAACCCTGTCTCCACGTCCGCAACACCGGCG
>CAYTNO010000456.1:0-2213 GCA_964439125.1 uncultured Woeseiaceae bacterium
TAAAGCCGCTCCCACAAATGCTCACTAAGGAATGTGGGAGCGGCTTCAGCCGCGACGCTACTCCTTGAAGAAATACATGCCGAGTATTTCGGCAACACAGGCCGGTTTTCGCTCGCCCTCAACTTCAATCTTGACTTGGGACGACAGTAACAGCGCACCGGCTCGGCGGCGCGCCTGCAGGATCTTTGCCCTCCCACGAACCCTGGCCCCGACATGAACCGGTGTGTAAAACCGCACCTTGTTAGCCCCGAAATTGATGGCGCGTGCAAGATTCTCGAATTCCAGAAAACTGTTGGACATGCCAGGAATCAGCGCGAGCGTCAGATAGCCGTGCGCGATTGTTTTGCCGTCCGGCATTTCTTTGGCGGCACGATCGGTATCGACGTGAATCCATTGGTAGTCTGCCGTCGCTTCCGCGAACTGGTCGATACGAGTTTGATCGATTATCACCCAATCAGACAGGCCGATTTCTTCGCCTTCCATCGAGCTGGCATCTTCTATGGATGTAATTACACGCATGATTGTGTTGTAGATACACAGTTGCTTGTGCCGCTGCAAGTTTTACCAGCCGACATTTTCTGCTAGCGACGCTAGAATGGCATCACTGTGCATAACCCCCAGACATCAGACATCGTCGCGCTTGTACTGGCAGCCGGTAGTGCGAAACGATTCGGTTCAAGCAAACAACTGGCTGAATTCGACGGTATGCCGCTCGCCAGGCGTGCACTGGAGGTCGCGGCGGACGTATTCGGCGATCGAACAATGCTCGTCGTCGGCCATGATTGGCAAGCGGTTACCCGGTCTTGCAGTCCGCTCCCGGGCTTTCTGCTCATGAATGATCGTCATGAGCGCGGGCTTGGCTCGTCCATTGCCTGTGCCACGAGATCTGTGCGGCACGCAGCGCAGGCCGTCATTGTGATTCTGGCGGATCAACCGTTAGTGACCGCCGAACATTTGAGAAACTTGCGAGATAACTGGTCAGGCGCTGATAACGAAATTGTCGCAACGGGGTTCGGAGATACGGCCGGGGCTCCGGTTTTGTTTCCAGGTAGCTGCTTCGATGATCTTGCGGTACTTCAGGGGGACAAGGGCGGACAACACCTTCTCAGCGACGAGCGCTTTACCGTCAGGAAGATCGTATTTGAACCTGCATCGGTCGACATCGATACGCGGGCGGCCCTGGATCGGCTTATTGGAGGTTAGGCGTGTGACGCACAGCGCTCGCAGTTGACCCAGCCTGAGTGGCCGTCGGCGTAGTGCTCTTTCTTCCAGATAGGCAGCCGAACCTTGATCTCATCGATAATGTAGCGGCAGGCCAGGAAAGCTTCGTCACGATGCGGCGACGACACGCCAACCCAGACCGCACAGTCACCAATCTCCAAAAGACCGGTGCGATGCACACAGTGGGCGTGCAGATGTGGAAACTTATTTTGCGCTTCGGTGAGGATCGATTTGCCTTCTGTTAGCGCGAGTGGTTCGTACGCCTCGTATTCAAGGCGAAGCACCGAATGGCCTTCATTCTCGTTGCGTATCCAGCCTTCAAAACTCGTGTAGGCGCCGGCACCTGGATCGAAAAGTGTCTTGCGCAGCAGATCCGGATCGATAACCTCATTCGTAATGGAGATCACGTTAGCCCCCGGCTACCGGCGGAAATAACAACACCGTATCGCCATCAACCACCGGTGAGTCCCAATCGGCCATAACGTCGTTGATAGCAACCTTGCAATGGCCGCTTGGCTCATCAGAACCGTGCCTGTCGCGCGTCGCAACGAAGACGTCCGCAGCGGATGTCGCATCGAGCGTCAGCGTTTCTTCGTCAAGACCTGCATGTTCGCGAAACATGGCAAAGTAACGCACGGTAATTGTCTTCATGACGCAGCCTCAAGAACACTGCTGGCAAGATCATCCGGTGTATTGATGTTGTCGAGCGCAATTGGATTCGGCTGCTCGAGAAGCAATGTGTCCGAGCGTATGAGTATCTTGCGAGGGCATACGATGCCGTCTTCGACAAAACGTCGAACGATCGCATCACTACCGCGTCGGTAAAGCGCACAAAGCGGTTCCGGCAAGCCATCGTAATTGCTCTTAAACGCCGTAAACGGTTGTTTTATATCGGAATTATCAATGAGGAATGACAAAGTCGGTTCGTCAATATTGGGAAGATCGCATGCGACACCCAGCCAATTTGCATCCGGGTGCGCATCCATTGCCGA
>CAYTNO010000457.1:0-2210 GCA_964439125.1 uncultured Woeseiaceae bacterium
TCGAGTCGATAGCGAGGTACATGCCGCCCATCAGCATGGCGAAGATAAAAAAGTAGCTCATCATGCCAAGCAAAATCGCGGATCGACCGCTTGGCGTCGAGACGTCGACAACGTCGACATTGATGGGTCGCATCACAAGCGGGCTCACGCCACGAGCGACAAGGCGCATGGCCGCGAGCTCCTGGCTATATCCGCTCAACGCCCGTTGCGCGCGGCGGGCATCACGCTCGGCCTGAGAGTTCGCGTGATCGGCGAAGACCTCGATCTTGGCCGGACTGCCGTCGCGGAATTGCGCGCCAAAATCCTCGGCGACGAGCACGACCACATCGTGCGTGCCGGCCTTGACGGCGGCCACGGCTGCGTCGCGGTCTGCGGGGCCATCTACAACCCGTATGTTGCTGCTTTCGAGGTAGCGCATCAGGTTGGGCGCGTGTTGCTGGCCAATAACGGGCAGATCAAGCGTATCGTCAGCGGCCGACAGCGAGCGCTCGATAGAAAGGTTGATGACAAACGCAAACAGCATTGGCCCAAAGAGGGGGCCCATGATCAACGCCGAAGCGAGGGTTCGTCTATCGCGAAGGTTGTCGATAATTTCCTTGATGAATACGGTGAGCAAAATGCGCATCAGTCTGCCTCCACCGTTTCGATAGCAGCGACAAACGCGTCTTCAAGATCATCGCACCCCGTTCGCTTGCGAATGCCGTCCGCGGAGTCATCAATTGCGACTTTGCCATTGGCAATAATCACGATGTCATCGCACAGCGCGGCCACCTCCTGCATAACGTGGCTCGAAAACAAAATGCAGCGACCGTCGTCCTTGAGCTTAAGAATCAGCTTGCGCAACGAGCGCGTGGCCATGACGTCGAGGCCGTTGCTGGGCTCGTCGAGAATAATGTTTTGCGGGTCGTGTACCAGCGCACGAGCAAGCGCGACCTTGGTTCGTTGTCCCTGCGAAAATCCTTTCGTGCGACGGTCTGCAAAATCAGTAATTTCAAGAAGGTTGACGATGCTCTCCACGCGACTTTCGACACGATTCTTTTCTATGCCACAGAGCGTCGCGTAGTAGGCGATATTTTCACGCGCCGTCAGGTGCGGATACAGGCCGGCGCCATGCGGAAGCGCGCCAATTCGCTCGCGAGCTTTCAGGCTGTCGCCGACCACATCAATTCCGTCAATCGTGGCGCTGCCCTGGTCGGGCTTAAGCACCGTGTAAAGAACGCGCAGTGTTGTCGACTTGCCAGCACCATTGGGTCCGAGCAGGCCGGTTATTTTCCCGTCGGGCGCATCGAAGCTAACGCCACGAACAGCGCGCACCTTGCCGAAGGACTTGCGAATATCGTTAACGACTATCATGGTGTCGGACCTGCGAAATCAAGAAAAAACGGCATCGAAAAGCTGTCGTCAAGACAATCCGCATCGCCGTCCTCGAGTTGCATGTTTTCGATAAACTTGCCGATAACTCGCGGCATACAACCCACAATGCCAAGGCCATGCCCCTGGTTTTTGCCCGTAAGCAACCATGCCTTGCCCATATCGACGGCGGCCAGCTCAGCATATTGCGGTGGCGTAATAGGGTCCGAGGCGCCCGACAAAAGCAGCACAGGCATGTCTGTCGCCAACGGCTGCCGCAGGTCGTCGTCCAGCGGGCCCTGCGGCCAGATTGAACACATGGTCTTGATGGCCTCGAGCTGCTGCGGGCCGAGGTAGCTTGCGTCGAGCGCGGCCTGATCCACATCCGCAAAGTCAATGAAGGGCACGTCTTCGGTGCACACAACCGCGTTGTGCATGCCAATGTTCAGAGCCTCATTCAGGGCGACAACAACCATCTGAAACTGAGCCGCCATCGGCACAAGGTTGCCGTTGGCCGCCTCACTGATCAAAAGCGGCAACAATGCGATGGTGCGATGGTTGTAAAGGAAAAGGCGAATGGCCGCGGCCATGTGGTCGTTGCCGAAATCAAGGGTCTCGACCTGCCCGGTGACGGGGTTGGGCACGCGGACAGGTATGACGTTGTCCCTGAGCGTGTCGCGCAGTTGCTGAAAGTCCCGGTGGATGTCCGGGAATTGGGCGGCGCAGGCGGCGTCTTCGCTGCAACGGTCGAGCACTTTCTCCAGCGCCAGCTGCGACTCGATAGCGATGTCCGGGCCGAGCGGCAACTGCGGCGGAACAACGCCATCGATGACAATCGTTCGCGTGCTGTCCGGGTAGCG
>CAYTNO010000458.1:0-2210 GCA_964439125.1 uncultured Woeseiaceae bacterium
CCAGTGGCAGCGATGCCCCAGTCTTTGGGTGCGGCTATCGTCACGTCGAAATCCGCAAAGTTTGCGTAAAACTCCGTAGCGCCGAAAAACTGGTGTCGGTTGAAGGTACCTTCCGGTCGGACGCCGGCGATCTTCGGAAACCATTGTGCGATGAAGAAGAATCGATCGTGACCACCTGTTCGCGCGGCGGCTGCCGGCATGCGACTGGTCCAGTCAACGTCAATTACCAGCGTCTCGCCGGGAGCAACTGCTTCTGCGAGCTGCACTTCAATCAGGCTGCGGTCGAGGTGATTACCATCGTCGGGAGCGATGGCTTGCCACTCCAGCTCCGCATCGCCCTGGCGAATGCTTCGCGGCTCAGTCCAGCCCCAGGGGTCGTCAAAGCGTTCGAGAAGAGTGTCCAATTGAAAACGTGAACCCAGCGTGTAGCGGTACCAGCTCGATGCTTCATTGCTGAATGCATTCAGGTAAAGGTGCATGGGTATCGACGTTACAGGCGTACTTAGCGTGTTAAGCCAGGTAATAGTCTCGTGGCCGTCGAGTTCGCGTGTTTCCGGGTTTAGCGTTGCCTCAATCGAGTAACTGATGGGTGAATCCGGAATGCTCCTGGACGTTTCGACACTGGCGTCGTCTGCAGCATGGGTCGTGTTTGCAGTGAGGATCGCGACCAAGAGTGTGGATGCGATCAGTAAACGTTTGTCGTTTGCGGCTTTAATGGCTGGCCTCCTTATTGGCGTATACTCGCGCCCCTATGTCCGACCCTACCGCATTTGATGCGCTCAATCTAAAGCCGGAGTTGCTCGGCAATCTTGGCGATCTCGGCTATGTCGAGATGACCCTGGTCCAGGCACAAGCTTTGCCCAGAATTCTCGCCGGTGAAGACGTGCTCGCGCGCGCGAAAACCGGGAGTGGCAAGACTGCTGCTTTCGGTTTGGGTTTGCTCAACAAGTTGGACGCCACGTCATTTCGAACACAGGCACTGGTGTTGTGCCCGACGCGAGAGTTGGCGGACCAGGTTGCAAAGGAAATTCGCCGTCTCGCCCGCGCGGTCGCCAACGTCAAGATACTGACTCTCTGCGGTGGCGTGCCGCTCGGCCCGCAAATCGCATCGCTGCAACATCACCCGCACATTGTCGTCGGCACACCCGGACGCGTACTCAAGCACCTGGGCAAGGGAACCTTATCTCTGAAGAGTTTGCAGACGTTCGTGCTGGACGAGGCAGATCGCATGCTGGACATGGGTTTCATGGATGAGCTCGATGCGATTCTTGCTTATGTACCTGCGGTTCGCCAAACCCTCTTGTTCAGTGCCACCTACCCGAAGGCCATTGCCAAGATTAGCGGAAAGGTACAGCGAAACCCGCAAAGAGTTGATGTTACGGACGACGAGCAACCCGCGCAGATCACGCAGTACTGGTGTTCGGTGACGCGGGAGAATCGTTGCGTCGAACTGGTTCGGGCGCTACGCGCCTGGGGCGGCGAGCTCAATCTCGTCTTCTGCAATACCAAAATCGACTGCGCAGACGTGGCGGCGTATCTGCAGTCTCAGAAAATTGTTGCTGTCGCGTTGCATGGTGACCTGGATCAGCCTCAGCGAACACAAGTCCTGGTGCGATTTGCCAACAGAAGTGCGAGCGTATTGATTGCCACGGATGTTGCCGCGCGCGGTCTGGACGTGAAAGATCTGGACGCCGTTTTCAACTTCGAGCCACCCAAACAAGCTGATATTTATGTGCATCGGATCGGTCGAACCGGACGCGCCGGTAAAGCCGGGGTAGCCATCAGTCTGGTCGAGCCTCGGGAGGAGCGGCGGCTGCAGGGTATTGAAGAGTTGCTACCCGATGCGAATTTGCAGCATCGTGGAATTCCGGATGCAAGCCGATCAGCCGATCCTTTGTTGCCTGCGATGACGACGATTCAAATCAGTGCCGGGCGCAAGAACAAGCTGCGCCCCGGAGATCTTCTGGGAGCACTCACAGCGGAGGGCGGCGTGCCCGGCGAAGCAGTCGGTTCGATCGACTTGTTCGATGTCTGCAGCTACGTCGCTGTACGAAATGCCGACGTTGCCAAGGCGCTGCGGCAACTGTCCAACCGGCCCATCAAAGGCAGGAAGTACCGTGCCCGAGTGAGAAAGTAGAGCCGCTTCTTCAGGCTACGCGTATTTTCTCGCCCATCAGTTGTGAGTCCAGGTACTCATCGTAGCTACCCGT
>CAYTNO010000459.1:0-2209 GCA_964439125.1 uncultured Woeseiaceae bacterium
GGCGCCCGACGCATCCTTGATGTCGAGGACCAGCAAGCCTTGTGACGTAAGCAAGAGGTGGTCGATCTGAATTTCACCCTCATCCCCATTCGGGATTAGCAAGCCGTTGATGCGATCGTAGCTAATCTCATCAAGGACTTGCCGCATGCGATCGCCACGGTTGCGGCGGCGGTAGATAAACCAGACGAGCAATAACAGCACCACCCCTGCGAGCGGAATGAACCATTGCGATTGATCAGCCAAAATATCGCTCCAGCGCGGCGGCGAGATTATCGAGTTGCGGGTCGATCGATACCGACCGGCTTGGTCGCGACAGGATAGCAGAGAGATCATCCGGCAACGGCACGGTTGTACCAATCAACGGCTCGACAATCGTTTCGAATTTTGCCGGGTGAGCTGTTGCCACCAGGATCCAATCGGCATTCCGTTGAGTTTCTTCACCGAGTTGGCGCCAGGTTTGCGTCGCGATTGCTGTATGCGGGCACGTCGCGAAGCCGAATTCTGCAAAGTCCTTGCGAATACCGGCCTCGATTTGCTCGTCCTCTACGGAAAAAACGCCGAGACGATCACGCAAAACGTCTGCTTCCCCAACCATGCTGCGCAGGCGTTCCATGTTGCTCGGGTCGCCGACATCCATAGCTGAGGCGAGGGTCTGCACGCTCGCACGCGGTATCCATTGAAGTGTGTCGAAATATTCGGGAATCGTCTTGTTGGCATTTGTTGCCAGCACTATGGGGCCGATGGGCAGTCCCATTTCACGAGCCATGATGCAGGCCAGGGCATTACCGAGATTGCCGGTCGGAATGACGAACCCGGGCTTGTTACCGGTCTCCCGGAAGTGGCGCAGGCTTGCATCCGCATAGTAAGTACTCTGTGGCAGCAATCGGCCGATGTTGATGCTGTTGGCCGAGCTGAACCGATAACGTCCGCACAGCTCAGAGTCGGCTAGCGCGGCTTTGACGAGTGCCTGGCAGTCATCGAAGGCGCCAGTAACTGACAGCGACAAGACATTGTCGCTCCAGCATGTCAGCTGGTGCTCCTGCCGTGCCGAGACGCGTCCATCCGGGAATAAAACAACAACCCGCATTCCGGGACGTTCGTTAAAAGCAGCGGCCACTGCGCCGCCGGTATCACCGGATGTAGCAACGAGAATCGTTAATGGCGCCGCTGCGTCACCTTCGAGGCGGGTCAGACAAGCTGCAAGAAAACCTGCCCCAATATCTTTGAACGCGGCCGTTGGCCCGTGATAAAGCTCCAGCAAAGATGCATTCCCGTTTGCAACGGGCAATGCCGTAATCGGCATCGGAAAACTGAAAGTCTCTGCGAGAATCGCCTCGAGTTCATCAATGAGCGAAGAGTCCGAGAAAAACGGCCGCAGCAATATTGCGGCGATCTCGGGGATCGTATGTGCATCGTCAAAGTCGGTGACAGAGAACATTGGCAAATCGACAGGGACGAAAAGCCCACCATCGTCTGCGATGCCTTTGACGAGCGCCTCGTCGAGACCTACGCTGGCATCGCCGCGTGTACTGACAAAACGCATGATCAATCCACCAGGTGTGCGCCGGGCGCATCCATCGGGCTTACCCATGACTCGCACTGGATACCCTGACCTCGGCACGCCTGCTCCATCGCCGTTGCGAGGTTACCTGCTTTGCTGGTCTCACAAAGCGCAAACAGGCTGGGTCCACTACCAGACAAGCTAAATCCAAGGGCACCAGATCTCTCAGCGGCTTCTTTGACGGCATCAAAACATGACACCGCTGCTGTCCGCTGCGGCTCGATAATGACATCTTTCAACGATTTCGAAATCATCGACAGATCGCTAGCCGCACACGCCGTAATAAATGCGCCCATGTATCCCTGCTGAGCCAGCCATTGCTTCAGCGCGACACCCCTGGCAAGGCTTTTCCGAGCATGCGCGGTATTGACCTGCAAATCAGGATGCAAGAGAACAGAGGTGACGCCGTCGGGCACTGCCAGGCGAATAGTTTCGGGAAGCAAAACCCGCGGGCAAAAAATCATGCCCCCGAGCAGGCTCGGCGCAACGTTATCAGCATGTACTCCGCCACTTGCGTATTTCTCGCCTTCGAGCGCGTACGGTAACAACAGCTCGATCGCAAGTGGCTTGTTAAGCAATGCGTTAACAGCTACAACACCGGCAACGGCTGATGCAGCGGAACTGCCCATCCCTGACTGCAACGGCACG
>CAYTNO010000460.1:0-2209 GCA_964439125.1 uncultured Woeseiaceae bacterium
AAATATTTTTCCGCGAGCAGATCGCACTCTCGCTCGGGCTGCAGCAGCTTGATGTTCACTTGTCAGTCGGTGTGCCGCCCATGCTGCGCATGAACGGCGATCTGCTGCCGATCAAGTTCCGCGAATTGTCGGACACGGAGCTCGAGAGCTACATACACGAGGTCCTGACCGAGAATCAAAAAGAAGTTCTTGAAGAAGGCCATGACCTCGATTTTTCCTACGTGGCCGAAGAAGGTGGCCGTTTTCGTGTCAACGTATTCCGCAAAGTCACCGGCTACGGCGCCGTATTTCGCTTTATTCCTGGCGACGTCCCTACCCTTGAGCAACTCAATGCTCCGAAAGTGATCACAGATTTCTGCAACTATCATCAGGGCATGGTGCTGGTCACGGGATCGACCGGCACGGGTAAATCGACCACGCTTGCGGCGATGGTCAATCACCTCAATGAAACACGTAGTCTCAACATCATTAGCCTCGAAGATCCGATCGAATTTGTGCATCCCAGCAAAAAATGCCAGGTCATTCAACGCGAGCTTGGCACGCATCTAACGTCGTTCGCCGACGGAGTTCGCTCTGCCATGCGCGAGGATCCGGACGTTATTCTTGTTGGCGAGCTGCGCGATGCCGATACAATTTCAATGGCGATGACTGCTGCGGAGACCGGGCATCTCGTGCTTGGCACACTTCACACTACGGGCGCCGTCAAGACGATCGATCGGGTTATCGATGCTCTGCCGGGCGAATTGCGCGAGCAAACTAAAGCTTTCCTCTCTACGAGCCTTAAGGCAGTCGTCACTCAGGTACTGGTCAAGACGCCGGATGGGCGCGGCCGGCGCGCAGTCATGGAAATTTTGGTTAATAACCGCGCAATCGCGAAGCTGATCACAACTGATCAGACGCATCAGATCCCATCGCAACTGCAAACCGGCAAGGAATCAGGCATGCAGATGATGGATCAGGCGTTGCTTGACGCGATCAACGCCAGAGAAGTCGACCCGGATGATGCGTACCGCCATGCAAACGACAAAAGAAAGTTCGCACGGTTTGTCACCGACAAGGATTTGATACCGATGATCGATATTACCGGCACTCAGAAGGCACTCCAGTGAATAAGATCGATTCCTACCTGGAAGCAGCCCTCAAGAAGAATGCTTCTGACCTGCACTTTGTATCAGGCGACCCGGTAAGAGTCCGCGTTCACGGTGGCTTGCAGGCTCTGATGGAGGAGAAGCTCGAAACAGAGCATGTCGGCGAAGCCCTGCACGAGATCATGGACGGCACGACGCAGCACGCGTTCAAGAAAAACGACGCGGCCGATTTTGCGTATGAGATAGCGGATGTCTCTCGCTTTCGCGTAAACGCATTTCGCCACCTGAATGGTATCGGCGCTATTTTTAGGGCGATTCCGTCCAAAGCGCTGACACTCGAAGAACTGAACATGCCGCCGATTATCCACAGCCTGTGCAAACAGACGCAGGGCATGATCCTGGTCACTGGCAAGACCGGTTCCGGTAAGTCGACAACGCTGGCGGCCATGATCGATTCGATCAACAAACGTATGAAGGGCCATATCCTGACCATTGAGGACCCCATCGAATTCGTCCACAAGACCCAAAACTGTTTGATCAGCCAGCGCGAAGTCGGCTTGCACACCGGTTCGTTTGCGGAGGCGCTTCGCTCCGCATTGCGCGAGGATCCAAACGTTGTCCTCGTCGGCGAAATGCGTGACCTCGAGACCATAAGCATCGCCGTCACGGCCGCCGAAATGGGAATCCTCGTGATGGGCACCCTGCACACCAACGGCGCGGCGCCGACCGTCGACCGCATCATCAATTCATTTCCTGCCGACAAGCAAAGCCATATTCGCACGATGATATCGACCTCATTGCGCGGCGTCATTTCGCAGCAGCTACTACCGACCAAACACAAGCCCGGACGAATCGCGGCGCTGGAGGTGCTTATCAACACCTCGGCTGTCTCTAACCTGATCCGCCAGGGCAAGCTCGACCAGCTCGAGACCGCAATGCAGTCCGGTGGAAATGCAGGCATGCAGACCATGGATTCGGCCCTGATGGAACTCGTTGAAAAGGCTTTCGTATCGGGGCGCGACGCTTACCAGCAGGCGAACAACAAGAGTAAGTTCGAAAGACTCAAAGACGAGACCTAACGTGGCATAATCGCGGGCTTTAGACTTGCGTAACTTTGAATC
>CAYTNO010000461.1:0-2201 GCA_964439125.1 uncultured Woeseiaceae bacterium
TCCGACGCCTTTGTTGATGCGCTCCATCGGGCGATCTCTCGCATATCTGGATATCGCGCTGAGCGACTTTGAGTGCGATGGCGATCAACAGCCGCTGCTGTGGGATATGCAGCGCGCCGCAGACCTGCTTCCGTTGACGACGCACATTCCGGATGGCGTGCTGCGCCAGGTTGTCCTGGCCTGTTTCGACGATTTCCAACAGATCGCTGAGCCGCAGTTCGCCGGTTTGCGGCATCAGGTTATCCACAATGATGTGAACCCGGGCAACGTGCTCGTGGAGAAAGAAGATCCTGAGTCGGTAGCGGGCATCATCGACTTCAGTGACATGCTGCGCGCCCCGCTTGTAGTCGAACTCGGCATAGCCGCCTCGTATTTACGCTGCGATGATGCCGACGCATTGGCATACATCGCACCGTTCATTGCTGCTTATGACCAGATTTCGCCACTTGAAGATGTCGAAATCGACCTCCTCTATGATCTGGTGCGTACGCGTTTGGTGACGACGATGACGATGCTGTACTGGCGTCTGGCAGTAAAGGGCAATGACGATGACTATGCGCAGGAATCGCTGCACAGCGAAAGTGGTGCAGAACGTTTCCTGGCACGGATTAACGCAATAACACGGCAGAGGTTTTCGGATCGGCTGCGGCAGGAATGTGGCCGTTGATTGATCGCCGAGTCAAAAGCTCGCCGATAGCACCAAAGTATCCTAAAAGGTTATAAAAACAATAACTTATGGGCAAATTGGTATCTGAGCAGATGCCAGATTTGTCCTTTCTGGGGAAAATCGACCATGCATGGCGATTTGCGAACTAAAAAGCTGTGGAACAGTTCCGCGAAAACGGGGGCTTAGCCGCTTACCATAACAAGCTACTTCGTACGCTCGGGTAAGGGAAAAGTGACCTTCGAAATCGGCTTGTCAGTCATCCTGATGTTCAGCGCCGCGTGCTATCTGGCACTGGGCCTGCGCCTCATTGTGGCGAAGCGAGAAGCCGGTACGGTGCCGATCGGCGTGCTATTCGTTGTTATCAGCTTTTGGGTGGTTGGCGGCGCAATCGAGCTAATGTCGACCACATTCTATGTTTTCTCGGTCGGTCGCACCTGCCACTTCGTTGGTACGGCGCTCTTGCCGGTTGTGGCCTATTTTAGTTTCCGTGAGTACACATGCCGTAAGACATCAATTCACCGCATCATCATGATGCTGATAATTCCGATCGTGTCGATCGCGTTTGCGGCAACGAACTACTTTCACGAATTCATGTGGTACACGCCTATCGCCAATGCGGCGGGCGAATTTCTGACGCGCCCGGCGGAGTGGGGTCGGTGGTTCCTGTTCATGCACGCTCCCTACAGCTACGCTGTAACCGGTGCTGCAGTGCTATCTCTGTTGACGCACAGTTCGGCAGTTTCGAGAGCCCATCGCCGCAGCTTGCTCCTGCTGGCTGCCGCTTGTGTTGCGCCGCTCTCCGCTACGTTAGCCTACGATCTTGGCTTTGGCTCAAATACGGTTTCGTTTGTGCCCGTCATCCTCACGGCTATGCTGCCTATTTACGCTTGGTTGATTCTCGGCGAGAAAATCATCGAGTTTACTCCATTCGCCTATGAAACCGTTTTTCAGCACATGCAGGACCCGGTTGTTGTGGTGGACGATCATGGTCGCATTATTGGACTGAATCGTGGTGCTGAGGCACTGCTCGACATCTCTGAAACGTCTGCACTTATGGAACCACTGAGTGTCGTAT
This sequence comes from uncultured Woeseiaceae bacterium, assembly GCA_964439125.1. Taxonomy (GTDB): domain Bacteria; phylum Pseudomonadota; class Gammaproteobacteria; order Steroidobacterales; family Woeseiaceae; genus UBA1847. The sequence goes on from CAYTNO010000461.1 coordinate 1,743, forward strand.
TGGGTGGGGACTCTCCAGAGGTTTTCGAAGCGCTGGACAGTGGTGAACCGCGAAGCATGTTGACGGCAACCGGTCGATATCTGCACGTGCAGGTGTCCGATATGGCGTCAACCAGAGCAACCTCGTCTGAGGGCAAAGTTCTGATGTTTCGCGATGTCAGCGATGTAGAGAAAGCCCAGGCCGAAGTCCGCGCCAGTGAGGCGCTGCTGCGGACGCTTATTGACCACTCGGTGAACGGCATCGTTCGCCTTAGCTGGAAGAAGAATGAAGAAGAGGACGAGGCGAAGTTGCGTTGTGTATTTGCTAACGCCGCCGCCGCGCGCTTCCTGCATATGGACACTGATGATCTGATCGACTGCAGCGGTGAGCAAATTGTGAGAATCGCCACCAATGCGATGGACGCCGATGAGGCAAAGGCCGTTCTCGGTGATTTCAGCAACGCGATTCAAGCTAATGAAA
>CAYTNO010000462.1:0-2200 GCA_964439125.1 uncultured Woeseiaceae bacterium
ACGAGCTGTCCACCGATACCCCGCAGAAAATAGTGACGTTGCGAATAATCGCTCGCAATGGCGGTGCTTTTCGCGGCGATGAGCTAATACTAAGTATGCGCGGCATAGGTTTGCGACACGGCAAGTTCGGCATTTTTCATCGGTACGATGGCAACGACGAAGAAAGAACAGTATTCAGCGCCGCAAGTCTGGTTGAGCCCGGTAGTTTTGATCTGGCGAATATCAAAGATCAGGAAATTCCGGGCATTAGCCTGTTTCTTGTTTTGCCGGGTCCGATTGATGGAATCGAGGCGTTTGACATGATGATGGCAGCGGCGCGTGCACTCGCACAAACGCTCGACGCAGAGTTGCTTGACGAATCCGGCAGTACGTTGAGCATCCAGCGCGAAAGGTATATGCGAGAAGAGATTATCCAGTTCCAACACAGCAATTTGGTCGCGTGATTCGGTTACGACACCAACTCCGATGACTGTTCCGGCCACCATTACCAAAGAGCTGGACTCCCTCAAAGACCAGATTCGGCATCATAACTATCGTTACCACGTGCTTGATGATCCGGAGGTGCCGGATGCCGAGTACGACCGGCTGATGCGTCAGCTGCAAGTGCTGGAACAACAATATCCGCAGTTGATAACGGCCGATTCGCCGACACAACGGGTCGGGGATGCACCCATTTCAGCGTTTGGCACGGTGACACACCAGGTGCCTATGTTGTCTCTGGACAACGCATTTTCGAGCGATGAACTGCACGAGTTTCATCGTCGTGTGACAGCGCGCCTTGAGCTTGAGGAAGATGCCAGTTTGCTTCGTTACATGGCGGAGCCGAAGCTTGACGGTGCCGCGGTCAGTCTCCTGTATGAAGATGGCAAGTTGGTTCGCGGAGCAACGCGAGGCGACGGTTCGACAGGCGAGGACATCACTCATAACATTCGTACGATTGAAGCTGTGCCGCTGAGCCTTATGGGCGAGGACTATCCGGCGGTGCTCGAAGTTCGCGGTGAGGTTTTCATGCCGAAGGCGGGATTCGACGCTTACAACGACAAGGCGCGTGCTGCAGGGGAGAAGACATTTGTTAATCCTCGAAATGCAGCGGCCGGTAGTCTTCGTCAACTAGACCCAAGGCTAACCGCGGCACGGCCACTGGATATTTACGTTTACTCGGTGGGTCGTGTTGAGGGAGGAACTCTTCCTGATCATCACAGCGAGATACTCGATCGTTTGCAGGGTTGGGGGCTGAAGGCATGTCCGGAGCGCAAGGTTGTTGAGGGAGTGGAGGGCTGCCTGGCGTTTTACGAAGAGATTGGTGCGCGTCGCGATGCGCTGAAATATGAAATTGACGGCGTTGTGTACAAAGTCGATAACCTTCGGCAGCAACGCGAGTTGGGATATGTGTCGCGTGCGCCTCGCTGGGCGATTGCACACAAGTTTCCGGCCCAGGAAGAGTTGACGGTTGTGGAGGGCGTCGAATTCCAGGTTGGCCGCACCGGTGCCATAACGCCAGTCGCTCGTCTGGAACCTGTATTCGTTGGTGGTGTGACGGTCAGCAACGCAACCCTGCATAACATCGATGAGTTGCATCGCAAGGACGTGCGAGTCGGCGATACGGTTACGATCCGACGTGCAGGAGATGTGATTCCGGAGGTTGTCAGCGTCATCGCAAGCCGCAGGCCAAAGGGCACACGTCATGTTCAATTGCCGAAAGTTTGTCCCGTGTGCGGATCCGCAGTTGTTCGCGAAGAGGGCGAAGCGGTTGCTCGTTGTAGCGGCGGCTTGTTTTGTGCAGCTCAAAGAGCAGAAGCGTTAAAACACTTTGTGTCACGCAAAGCGCTGGACGTTGAAGGCCTGGGAGCGAAGTTAATCGAACAACTGGTCGCCAACGATAGAGTCGAAACGGCGGCCGATTTGTTTACTTTGTCCGTTAGCGAACTGGCTGAATTGGATCGAATGGGTGAGAAGTCAGCCGAGAATGTCGTGCAGTCTATCGAGGCAAGCAAAGTCACAACGCTGGCTCGTTTTCTTTACGCATTGGGAATTCGCGAAGTTGGGGAGGCAACAGCGCTGAGTCTGGCGACGCATTTCGGAAAGCTCGAGAATATCATTGCAGCGAGTGAAGAAGATCTGCTGGCGGTTGCTGATGTTGGTCCTATAGTCGCTTTACGAATTCGTACGTTTTTTGAAGAGCCACACAATAGTGACGTTA
>CAYTNO010000463.1:0-2197 GCA_964439125.1 uncultured Woeseiaceae bacterium
TGCGATTGGGGTCGTCTCAGGGCTGGTCAGTTTCGTGCCATATCTCGGTTTCGTCTTTGGCATCGGCCTCGCAGGGCTAACAGTCGCGCTCGAGCCCGATCCTCTATGGCTGATGGTAGGAGTCATTGCGACATTTTCTATCGCGCAGTTTTTGGAAGGCTCAATATTGACGCCAAAACTGGTTGGTGACCGCATTGGCTTACATCCGGTCATCATCATTTTCGCGGTGGCAGCAGGAGGACAACTTTTTGGGTTCTTCGGAATTTTGCTTGCTTTGCCTGCCGCGGCAGTACTTTCGGTCCTGGTTCGATTCGCCTATCACCGCTACCTCAAGGAGCACCCCGAGATCGTCGTCGAAGAAGCTGTCGACGAAGCGTAAGTCGGGAAATCAATTGTGAGTCAACTGGCTTTGCCATTGCGCCTTGCCGATCACGCGGTATTCGGCAGTTTTCTAAGTTCCGGCAACGAGGCGTTGGTCGCCACACTTGTCGCTCTTGCCGATGGTGGCAATCAGGGCTGTTGGCTGTGGGGCGCCGAGGCGGCCGGAAAGACGCACTTGCTGCAGGCAGTCTGCGATCGTGCAGGTGATCGCTCGGTCTATGTTCCGTTGGCCATGCTGGCTGACGCCGGTCCGGCGCTTATCGATGGCCTGGCGAGCCGTGAACTCATCTGCCTGGACGACCTGGATGCGGTCGCCGGCAACCCGGCCTGGGAAAGTGCGCTATTCGACCTGTGCAACCAAATCCTGGACGCCGATCACTGCCTGATCGTCTCGGCCTCTATGTCTGCACGCGAATGTCCGGTTGCGTTGCCGGATTTGCAGAGTCGGCTGGCTCGTTTGCCGGTTTTTCAGCTGCAGGCGCTCGGGGATGACGAACGTGTCTCCGCGCTGCAGCTGCGCGCACGACATCGTGGTTTGGATCTGCCCGACGACACGGCACGCTACCTGTTGAAAAGGAGCCGCAGGGACATGGCAAGCTTGTATGCATTGTTGGACAAGCTGGATCTCGAAGCACTGCGCGCGCAGCGACGCCTGACCATCCCGTTCGTGAAAGGCGTTCTGGAGATCTAGCTGCGGCAGTAGGAGCTGTCCTCGAAAAGCAGGATAAATCGAAGAAAGATAGCTACTTACAGGGCATTCATCATGTGGTTTCGAGAAAGTTACCGCGGAAACATCCAAGCTTGGCTATCTGGAAATGTACGTAAATCTGAGTCGGTCTAAGAAGCTACGAGGGATCTTGTTACTCCGTTAGCTCAAAAACGACCGTAACGATGGCGTTGAATCTCAAATCCGCCGCGTTGTAGCTTTCAACTGCGTCTGACTCCACCGCCATAGACCGTACACCGGCCGCGTGGGGCGTGGGAGGCCGTGGCGCGTTGCTACCGGAATTGATGCTGATAACGTGACCCAACCTGGCACCCAACGATTCTGCGAGCTGCAAAGCGTTTGCTTTCGCGTCCTCAGCTGCGGCCCGCAGTGCGCGACGGTAAGTCTCCCTGCGTTTTCGGCTATCAAGTTGCGGTGGTGACACCTGGTTGACGCCTGAACTTACAGCTCCCTCAACAAGAACACCGAGCTTCTCTAGATCGTCGATTTCGACGGCGATCTGCCGTTCCGCTACGTATCCGCGTAGTTCCTGCTCCTCCTTCTCGCGATTCCACCGGTAGTCCGGGCGTACCGATGCGCCGGTCGTGTCAACCTGGTCGCGGGCGATATCCATGCGATCGGTCATCTTGAGCACTCTATTGGTGACGTCCGCCGCCCTTTTTTGCGCAGCAGCGCGCTTTTGGTCCCGAGCAATGATTGACATTCGAATCGTCGCACGGTCGGGTTCAACCTCAGCGAACCCAATACCGTCTACTGTTATTGATCGTGCCTGTTCTTCGGCCATAACGTACATACCCATACTGAGCAGCAAAACCACCCATAGTGATCTCAACATCTACAGTTCCTCGTTAATAGACATGTAGTGTGGCTCCAAAAAATACCACCTAATGTCCTTGTGCGATTGTATTAGGTTGCGGACGTGTTCTCTAGGTCACCAGCTGGCGATCTACGGCGGAATCGCGGTCCACATCGAACGTCTGCTTTCACCGAAAGCGGTCATTCAAAATGTGGAATTTCCAAGGTTCCGACCGGCCGCTTTCGGCTGCCGCCTCAACCGGTGGACGCAACACATGCACTAAATCGTTCGGC
>CAYTNO010000464.1:0-2188 GCA_964439125.1 uncultured Woeseiaceae bacterium
CACGGGGTCAGCCACACGCTTTCAGTGGGGCTACTACTATTTAAACGGTCTTTTGGAGATGACGCCGGAAAATACGCAGCTCATACACGACACAACGGTAGGTCTTGTCAGCGAGCTGCAGAATTCGGGTGGCTTGTATCAACGACCGAAGGCACAGCTTGGCAGGTTAGAAAATAATCTCGTCACGTGGAGCGAGGAAAATGACCGCGCTGCAGAGCTCGCGGAGATCCGTAGCTCAGTAGTGGCCGTTTGTGCCTCGGCATCTCATCAGGATGAGTCACGCGCGACCTGTGATGCGTTTCTGGAAGCGTCCTGAAAGAAGCAGCCGGTCACAAGATAAATGAGAAAACACTGATGCAAACAGTGTTAACGCGACTGACCTGGGCCGCGCTCTTGTTCGTGTCCACAAGCTACTCTGCCGATACCGTTGACTGGCAACACTGGGAGTTGGCGGCATTTGAGGCGGCCAGGGCCGACAACAAAATCATTCTTGTCAACGTCGGCATGGAAGGCTGTGCCGCTTGCGCACGAATGGATGCACAGACGTACGCAGATAACGACGTCATTGACCTTATTAATGAGCACTTCGTTGCCATCGAGGTCGATGCCGAGGCGCGTCCGGATATCGGCGAGCGTTATTCGGACTGGGCCTGGCCTGCGACCATATTTCTTGCTCCGGATGCCACACAGGTGCTCGCCATTCGTGGCAATCGGCTGCCGCAGAACTTCATTCCGATCCTCGAAGACCTGATCGCAAAACTCGACGCCGACGCACTTGAGCCCGACCCCAGGTCACCGTACGCGGTACCTCCAGAGCCTGCCGCGACACAACTGACACAAATCCGCGACGATCTGAGGGCTCAGCTAGATCGCAATCTCAATCGCAAGCATGGGGGCTGGGGGAAAAGAGGCATCGGTGGCGAGCAAAGCGGTTCGCGATTGCGTCATTTGTACCTCAGGGCACACCTGTATGACGACGCTGAGTTGCGCAGCCTGACGTTGAAAGGTTCGGCAGGGTTTCTCAACACGATTGACCCGGTGTGGGGTGGCAGTTACAGCGCTGCCTTTCCAAAAGACATGCAGGTGCCGCAGCGATTCTCAGGGCTCAGAGCCATACCCGAGAAACGCATCCTGGTGCAATCGAACGCAATCACGGCTTTTGCGATCGGCTACCAGATGACGAAGGAAGAGAGGTATTTGCAAGGACTGCGCGAAATCGACCGATATCTGAAAAGCTGGATGATGGCCGCGGATGGCACGTTCTACAGCAACCAAAAAAGCGAGCCGCCCGACCTTCCGCAGGGCATGACGGCGGATGATTACTGGGTGCTGCCAACGGACCAGGAGCGACGTAACTTCGGTATTCCTCCGATCGATCACGCCATCTATACCGACCGCAATGGCGAGGTCATCAGCGCTTACGTTCTCGCTTATGAAGCAACGGGCAACAGCGACTACCTTGCCACAGCAACGAGAGCTGCTTCGTCAATCCTGAGGAGTCGTCTGCACGAGGAAGGCTGGATGATTCAGGCTCTGAGCAACGCTGAAGCAGACAAGGACGCTCGCATGCGAACTCTTGTTACCGAACCAAAGCCGTTTCTGAGCACGCAAGCGTGGTTCGGCGGTGCCTTGTTAGCGCTGTATCGGGCGACGGGTGAAGACCAGTGGCTGCGCGCGGCCGACAGCATTGGGCGGGCGACGCTGGCAACCCTGCATGACGACGAGTCGGGCGGTTTCTTCGCCACGTCTGTCGACGCGACGGCAGCCGTAATCGCACCGCGAAAGCCCCTGGAGGCTAGCGGCACTGCGGCCAGTTTTTATTATGATCTTGCGGTTTATACCAAAGACGACCGCTACAAGAATGTCGCCGCACGAACGATCCGGGCAGTCGCCGAGCCTGCCATCATTCGCAGAGAAGGAGTGATCACCGGTGAATTTGCACTGGCGCTGGAAAAAGTGACGACTGCATATGTCGAGTTTTCTGTCGTCGGGGACACCAGCCACACAAATGCTACAGCTTTGTTTAACGCCGGTCGCGATGTCATCGAACCCAGAAAGCTGTTGCACTACGAGACACCAGGCCGATATCCCGGTCGCGACAAGCCGGCAATGTACATCTGCAACCCGGACATGTGCTCACTACCAATCGAGGACCCGACACAGGTCGCCGACGTCGCGGCGGGATTTC
>CAYTNO010000465.1:0-2175 GCA_964439125.1 uncultured Woeseiaceae bacterium
GCTCATGCAGAACGTCGCCAAAGTCGTTTTGTTTGCTGTCGCTATCTACTTCCTGTTCCTGGCCTGGAACATCAATGTCACTGCGTGGGTCGCATCGGCTGGTATCGTCGGTCTGGCACTTAGTTTCGCTGCTAAAGACACGCTGTCGAATCTTTTTGCCGGTGTTTCCATTGTCATGGATGCTCCGTACAAGACCGGGGACTTCATTATTCTTGATGCCGGCGAACGCGGAGTAGTTACACATATCGGGCTGCGCAGCACGCGTCTTCTGACTCGCGATGACGTAGAGATCACAATTCCTAACGGCGTTATCGGCAACGCAAAGATCATCAACGAGGCCGGCGGACCATCACAAAAACATCGAATCCGTGTTTCAGTCGGTGTCGCTTACGGATCGGATATCGACCACGTAATCGCTACTCTTGAGCAGGTCGCTACAGACAACGCCGAAGTTTGCGCAGATCCTGCGCCGCGAGTTCGCTTTCGAACGTTTGGTGAGTCCAGTCTTGATTTCCAACTGCTGTGCTGGATTGAACGACCGGTTGACAGAGGCCGTGTTAATCACGAGCTCAACTGTTCGGTTTACAGGGCTTTCACCGATAACGATATTGAAATTCCGTTCCCGCAGCGTGACTTGCACGTGCGAACAATGCCCGATCGAGCCTGACGAAATGTCTTCCTGGCTTAGTTAGCCGACTCTTCGTTACGTTTTCGCAACTCTTCACGGATCGCTTCGAGGTCGCTCTCAGGTTCCGCCTCTATCACAGGAGCATTGCCACCATCGGTCGCCGCTGGAGCGTCGGTAACTTCTGAAAAATTCTGCTGCATCTGGTCTGTTTCAGCGGATCTGGGAATGACTGCTGTGGGAATATTCGCGGAACTGGCCTCGCCTGCATTCTCTGCTTCTGACGACGGAGGCAACTCTCCAAACTGCGCCAGATACTCCGCCTCGCTGCGCAAACGTCTCTGTTCCGCCGAACGGCGACGTGCTTCTGCGGCCGCCTCCTGGGTCCGTCGTAACGCCTCGCGCTTGCGTTCAGACTGTGCCTCAAACGCGGCGCGTTTAGCCCGCTCTTCTTTGGCCTCGAGAATAGCATTCGCTTGCCGCGCGTTCACGCACTCGGCGTCGTAACGAGATTCTTCACGATTGACGGAGCATCGGACAACCGCGGCCTCAAGTACCAGCGGATTATCCAGAAACTCAGTCACAGTGCGGGGTCGCGGCTCTTCGCTGCAGGCAGCAATAAGGGCGAAAGCGCACAAAAACAATGAGATTCGAGTTCTTTTCATGATCCAGGCCGAGTCCAAAATTGATTAAATGGTATACATTTCAGTATCCTGCAGGCCCGCATAATAGCATCGCTGTCGCTATGTGAAATGGCGTCAGTTCGCAGTTTTCCGCGCTGAGAAAGCACTTTTCAGGCTATAGTTGTACGGCACCTACGCAACGAAAGCGATTGCAGTGACCGAATCCAACCAATTTTCCTTGCTCGGCCAGCGCCGCTTCGCGCCATTTTTCGCTACCCAGTTTCTCGGCGCTCTCAACGACAATGTTTTCCGCCAGGGCCTGATTATCCTGGTTACATTTCAGGGCGTACTGATTGCCGGCATGAACCACAGCCAGCTTGCAAACGTCGCTGGCGCTCTGTTTATCCTGCCGTTTTTTCTGTTATCGGCCACCGCCGGCCAGCTTGCCGACAAATACGAAAAGTCCATGCTTATACGTCGCATTAAGCTGCTCGAGATCGGACTGATGCTTGTTGCCGCGTATGCCTTCTTTATTCAGCTCTACTCACTCTTATTGTTCGTACTATTCTTGATGGGTTGCCAGTCGACCTTGTTCGGCCCTGTCAAATACGCATACTTGCCACAACAGCTCATGCCGGAAGAACTTGTCGGTGGCAATGCGCTGGTCGAAGCCGGCACATTCGTCGCCATCATTCTCGGACTCGTCATAGGCGGTGTAACTACGCAGACTCTGCTGGGTGTTTGCCTCGTGTCAGTGGCGCTGGCCGGGTACCTGGCGAGCCGGAAAATCCCGACAACACGAGCAGTCGATCCGGAGTTGAAGATCAGTTGGAACGTCTGGAAAGTGACCTGGCGAATCGTCGGTTTTGCTCGTGAAGACCGTACGGTCTTTCTGTCGGTCCTCGGTATTTCGTGGTTCTGGTTTTT
>CAYTNO010000466.1:0-2174 GCA_964439125.1 uncultured Woeseiaceae bacterium
TGCCACCAACCCCGTCATGTACGGGTACATGACGATCTGAATGCTCCAGTAAATGTACTCGTTCGGATATACGAACAGTTCTTTTACAGTCCACTCTATGCCGTGAACGATAATGTCCTCGGGCATGACCTTACCTCACGTTGGTATCGAGGCCGAGATAGAAGACGTGCGGCTTGGTGCCGTATTCGTCCTTCAGAACCGCAACTCTCTCGGTCGTAATGATTTTCGTCACCGGATCATCCGGGTCTCTCAGGTTAGCCAATCGTCGTGCGCCGAAAGAACAGCATTCGACGCATGCCGGCTCCATGCCTTTGCTGATTCGGTGGTAACAGAAGTTGCACTTGTCGGCGACTTTGTGCTCCGGATGGAAGAAGCGCACACCGTAGGGGCAGGCCATGATGCAGTAGCCGCAACCAATGCACCAATCCCTGTCAATCAGGACTATGCCATCGTCGGTCTGGTAGGTTGCCCCCACGGGGCACACCTGGACACAGGCCGGGTTGTCGCATTGATTACACAGCTTCGGCACAAAAAATGCCTTGGCAATGTTCTCCGGGTCGATTTCTTCGTCGCGTATCTTGTCATCTATAAAGCCATCGCGACCGCCCATTGGTGAATCGATATGCGTTTCACCATCCTTGGTTACGACGTATCGTTCGACCCAGGTGCGCGTTACCGCTGCGTCGTAAGGAATCTCATTTTCGGTTTTGCAGGCTTTGACACAAAGTCCACACCCGACACACTTGGTGGTATCGACGAGAAACGCCCATCTGACTTTGGAATCGGCGATTGCCGCTTTCGCTTCGTCTGTGCTCAGCAATACAAATGCACTTATAGGCAAAGCTGTGGCGAGTGTGCTGCCAACGGCTTCTTTGAGGAAATCCCGTCGAGAACAAGTCATTCGTAGTACTCCTTGGGATCGTGTGGGTTATGGCATTTAACGCATTCGTAGCGTCGTTTGTGTGTCCTATCCACAATGCTGATCAACTCACCCCTGTCGCTATTGGGATATTCGAGGAACGCATGGCAGCGCAGGCAAAGAGCTCTGTCTTTGTCGAGCGGAAGAAATTCGTTCGGATCGGGATGGTCGATAGAAGGCCCATGGCAGTTTTCGCACTCAATGGCCTCATGGGATGAACTATTAATTTGCTGGAGGTTTTCTTCGTGACATTCAAGGCAGGATTCTCTGCCCTGATATTTGACGGGGAAGTCTTTCCATTCCTGGATATTGCTGAGGCGGTGGAACCCGTAGGTGAAGTTCTGGCCATGCACGCCGAAATCATCCGGAACCAGAAATACCCTGGCCACGAAGATCATCCCTACCAATCCGACGGCTACCCACAATGGGCGCAGTACATGCCACTTCATGTTCACCTCTCCCGTGGTTCTTTGCAGAACGCGAAAGGTCTATGAGCAATCGATACAGCGTTATTTCTTTGTTGAGCTTAGAGCGTTGATTGCTCGGATCTTCCCCCGAGCCTTTATGAATACGGAGCCTGAGAGCCCCGCACAATACGTAGAATCCGTAGCAAACGGCGTTGAGACCTGGAGTTGTGTTGCTCGGATCCGGTTGCCCGGAGCGGGTGCTGGTTCCTAGCTCAATTTCAGTGAAAGAGCTTTTCTGCGTAGGTAGGCATACACCTCAAGGAGCGGTAACTCCTTGGGGCATATGTCGTGGCAGGCCATCATGCCGATGCAGCCGAAAACGCCGTGCTCGTTCGATATGAGCTCAAACCAGTCCGAGTCTTCCCTGGTGTCACGTGGATCCATCGCGAATCGTGCCATCCGGTTCAGACCCGCAGGCCCGGCGAACGCATCATTGACGTTGGCAACACCGCAGGATGCGACGCAACAGCCGCATTCGATGCAACGATCGCTGTCGTAGATTTTCTGTGCCACCTCATCGTCCATGCGATCTTCTTTCGCGCCCGGATCGAACGCCTCTTTCGCATGAATCCAGGCCTCGGATTTTTCTGCCATTTCCCGAAACCAGACTCCAGTGTCGACTGACAAATCACCAACGAGTTTGAAAACCGGTAGCGGATGCAGCCGAATCTTTTCTGGCAAGTCGGAGGTCTGCGTGCGGCAGCCCAACGCAGGCCGACCGTTCGCCATCATGCCGCAGGAGCCGCAAATCGCCGAGCGGCATGCAAAGTCGAACTGCAAACTCGGAT
>CAYTNO010000467.1:0-2161 GCA_964439125.1 uncultured Woeseiaceae bacterium
GCCAGGATCAATGCCCTGAGTGCAGTAATTACCTGCATGTCTGCAAGATGTGTGTATTTTTTGACGTGCGCGTGCCGAAACAATGCCGTGAAGACGACGCCGAAGAAGTTACCGAGAAGGCGCGGTTGAATTTCTGCGAATGGTTCAAGCCAAGCGAGTCAGCATTCGACGACAAAAGTAAGGCTGAGGAAGATCACGCCATTAGCGCGCTCGAGGCGCTGTTTGATGATTGATAGACGGACGTTTCTTAGCTTGGCCGGAGCATCCATAGCGACAACGTCGATTGCCTCTTGTTCCGGCACAGAAAGACGGCCCGCAGTCGGCGTGCCGCGCAGCCCCTTCAATGAACACTCGACCGCGGAAAAGGTAACGGCCGGCGTCGACCTGAGCGGCAAGCTCGCTGTCGTCACAGGCTGCACGTCGGGAATCGGCTTTGAAACGATGCGCGTGCTGGCGATGCGTGGCGCCTGGGTGGTGGGCACGAGCCGCGTACTGCAAAGAGCGCAGGCAGCGTGTGCCAGGGTCAAGGGAACGACAACCGCGTTGCAACTTGAGTTATCGGACTATGAATCGGTAATCGCCTGCGCGAACGCAATCCGATCTATCAACTTGCCGCTCGATATTCTCATTTGCAATGCGGGGTATTGGGCTGCCGGTGGTCAACGCAAGCTTGTCAACGGAATTGAAAAACATTTTGCGATTAACCACCTGGGTCACACGGTGCTCGTTAACCGATTGCTGGGCCGTCTGTACATGTCGCTGCAGGGACGAATTGTGATGGTTTCCAGCCGCGCGGCATACCGGAGAGCGCCGCAGCGCGGCATCGAATTTGACAACCTTGATGGAAACGTAAATTACACGGACCGGCAAGCGTATGGCCAGTCGAAACTTGCCAATGCGCTCTTCTCGTTGCATTTGGCAAAATTGCTAAGAGGAACACGCATAACAACAAATGCGCTGCACCCAGGGGTCATCAATACAGATCTGTTTCGCGATGAGGGTCGGCTTTTCAGGGCGGCAATTTCAGCAGCGACCTCTCTTGGTTATGGCAAGACCGTTGAAGAGGGCGCGGCGACGAGCTGTTTTGTCGCTACAAACCCCTCGTTGGGTGCGACGAGCGGCGAGTTTTTCGAAGACTGCAATGCGGTTGTCGTCGCAGGAGATAATCATCTGCACGATGAAGTGATGGCCGAGAAACTCTGGCAGGTGTCAGAGGACCTGACGCGCGAGCATCTTGTGTCACACACCGGGCCGGACTTTAACGACTTCGAACGCGCGGCCAGAAAACGACAAGCGAATAAGAAGTGAACGAAGACACTGACAAAGCAAATGGAAATATGAATCCACGTCGTGGAGGATTGCTATTTGGACTCGGCGTCGGGCTGTTGGTTGCGTTCCTCTCTTACCAGTGGATTACGGACCCTGCGCCACGTGCGGAGCGTCAACTGGAAGAGGCTGTTGTGCTTGATGCGCGCAACCACCTTATCGTGCAACTCGGTGTTCGAGAGATCATTGATCCGTTGGCGCCTAATCGGAAAATTGGCAAGTCTTATGTCTATCGGGCAGGCACAGGCTGGGAAGTGTCGGGATATTACCGAAGAGACGACAATGATCGCTGGCACGCGTTCCTGATGTCGTTGGACGATGCCCGCAATATCACATTGCTTAAGGTCCAGGACAAAGCACTTGTCGAGCGTGCGAGCGAAGACTCGATGCTCGAAGTCTCTCCCTAGGCGCCGGCCGTCGCCATTGCCTGTTCTTGCGTTTCCTTTTGCCATTCGAAAACGTTGAGTTCGATGAAAACGAACGCCACCAACCAAAGGAATGCATCCCAAAATTCCACGAAGTCGCCGTTGATTCCCCAATAAATAGCCGCGCAAAACAACAACGAATAAAGAACAAATTTGATGCCGTTGCTGGCATAAAGCAGGGCACCTTCATATCGTTGCCTTTCCTGCAATCGGACGTCGATTTCGAGCACGATGACAACGAGTAGCCATACGGCTGAGTTGATGACGTCGAGCCAGGCCAGGGCACAGAGATCAGTTACGTTGGCGCGAGGCGTCATGCAGTCGAGAGCAAGCAGATTTGCGATGTAGCCATAAAATGCGTAGACAATAAACGCGTAGCAAATGGCTCTGAGGGAGTGCAATGACGCCTC
>CAYTNO010000468.1:0-2160 GCA_964439125.1 uncultured Woeseiaceae bacterium
GGCTGATTTATTCGGGTCAGTCAGCGTTCCGGACGGAAGGTATTGGCATCACGACACTGTTGGTTCTCGCAGGCCCTATCACAGTAGTGCCGCTGCTGTTCTTCGCACTTGCAGCGCGTCGTCTGCCGCTGTCCACGATTGGGTTTATGCAATTCCTGGCGCCGACCCTGCAGTTTTGTGTGGGTGTGTACTACGGCGAGCAACTAAGCGTTGCGAACATGATCTGTTTTGCCTGCATCTGGGTGGCAGTTATCCTCTTCAGCACAGATGCACTGCGAGCGGGTAAGAAAAAGCCCCAGCCAGCTTAGCTGACTGGGGCTTGTTGCGGTTGCTGCCGCTATTACTTTTTAGCCTTACGCGCTCTCGCTTCTGCAATGACTTCTTCAGCCACGTTTTTCGGACAGGGTGCGTAGTGCGAAAATTCCATCGAGAACTGGCCGCGTCCTGAGGTCAGTGTGCGCAGGTGGCCGATGTAGCCAAACATGTCGGCGAGCGGCGCAGTTGCTTTGACGCGAACGCCGGTAGGGCCGGCCTCTTGCGACTTGATCATGCCACGACGGCGATTCAGGTCTCCGATGACGTCGCCGACGTTATCTTCAGGCGTAAACACATCAACCTTCATAATTGGCTCAAGTATCTGCGGTCCAGCTTTGGGTACCGACTGGCGGTACGCAGCTTTGGTCGCAATTTCGAATGCCAGCGCTGAGGAGTCGACGGCGTGGTATGCACCATCAAGCAGCGTGAATTTGACATCGAGCAGCGGATAACCGGCGAGCGTACCCTCAGCCATACTGACACCGAATGCTTTCTGAATAGCGCTCCAGTACTCACGCGGTACGTTACCGCCCGTAACCTTCGACTCAAACTCGTAACCAGCATTTTGCTCGGCGGGTTCGATCATGTACTCGATCTTGCCGTACTGACCGGAACCACCCGACTGTTTCTTATGTATGTAGGTGTCTTCGATCTGCTGCGTAATCGTCTCGCGGTAGGCCACCTGGGGCTTACCCACTTCAACGTCCACGCCGTGCGTGCGCCGAAGAATGTCAACTTTGATGTCGAGATGCAGCTCACCCATGCCCTTAATAATGGTTTCGCCTGAGTCTTCATCGGTTGCGACCTGGAATGACGGATCTTCCTGAATCATCTTGTTTAGCGCGACACCCATCTTCTCGGTGCCTGCCTTGTCCTTCGGCGAAATTGCGATGGAGATCACGGGATCCGGGAAAACCATCGGCTCAAGTGTTGCCGGGTTATCGGCATCAGCCAGGGTGTGCCCGGTACGGGTGTTCTTCATGCCAAGCAGGGCGACAATATCGCCAGCCTGGGCCGTATCGAGCTCTTCTCGCGAATTGGCGTGCATTTCCACGATGCGGCCGATACGTTCGGTCTTGCCCGTGAATGTGTTCAGTACGTTGTCGCCTTTCTTGAGCGTGCCCGAATAAACGCGCGTAAACGTCAGCGCGCCATAGCGGTCGTCCATGATTTTGAACGCGAGCGCGCGCAGCGGCTTTTCCGGATCAACGATGGCGAAGCCGCCTGTCTCGTTACCCTCCAGATCGATTTCGGGCTGCGGTTTGACTTCCATTGGGTTCGGCAAATAGTCAACAACTGCATTAAGAACGTTCTGTATCCCTTTGTTTTTAAACGCAGAGCCACAGTAGGTTGGGAAGAAGTCGAGGGCGATAGTCCCTTTGCGAATGCAACGCTTGAGGTCGTCAATTGACGGCTCGTTGCCTTCGAGATACTGCTCGAGCAGATCGTCGTCCTGCTCCACCGCGGTCTCGATGAGCTTCTCGCGCCATTCGGCGACGAGTTCTTTCATGTCCTCGGGCACATCGGTAATTTCATATGCCTCGGGGTCCTCAGAAGAGGCCCAGATCCAGGCCTTCTCGGTCAGGAGGTCGACAACACCGATGAAATCGTCTTCGACACCGATAGGCAGAACCATTACCACCGGGTTCGCCGCCAGGATTTCTTTGACTTGCTTAACGACGCGATAGTAGTCGGCGCCAATGCGATCAAGCTTATTGACGAAGATGATCCGCGCAACCTCAGAGTCGTTGGCATAGCGCCAGTTTGTCTCCGACTGCGGTTCTACGCCGCCAGAGCCACAAAACACGCCGACGCCGCCGTCAAGCACTTTGAGGGAGCGGTACA
>CAYTNO010000469.1:0-2155 GCA_964439125.1 uncultured Woeseiaceae bacterium
AGTTCGGTCAGGGAATAGCCGCAGATATTGCAGGCGAAGCGGTCGGAGAAAATGACCTCTTCTGCGTCCGGGTCGTCCATGCGCGCGATGCGTGCGACGCCATCCGCCAGCCGCAACGCTGTTTCGAACGACTCGGTGAGCCGCAAACGGATGTCGTCTTTAACTTTGAATCGATCGACGATCGCATCGATGCGGTGCTTCTTGCGCAGGTCGAGCGTCGGTGGCTGGTCGAGTTCATAGACTTCGCCGTTGATGCGTGCGCGGATGAATCCCTGCGCCATCAGGTCTTGCATCAAATGCACATGTTCGCCCTTGCGATCCGCTACAACCGGTGCGAGCAGCATAAGCCGCGTGCCCTCTGGCATTTCGAGGACGTGGTCGACCATCTGGCTGACGGTCTGCGCTTCGAGGTTGGTGTCGTGGTCCGGGCAACGTGGAATGCCGGCGCGCGCATACAGCAGCCGCAAGTAGTCGTAGATCTCGGTGACCGTGCCGACTGTTGAGCGCGGGTTATGTGATGTCGACTTCTGCTCGATCGAAATAGCTGGCGATAGCCCATCGATATGATCGACGTCCGGCTTCTCCATCATCGACAGGAACTGTCGTGCGTAAGCTGACAACGACTCGACATATCGTCGCTGGCCTTCGGCGTAGATTGTGTCGAATGCGAGCGAAGACTTGCCCGAGCCGGACAGGCCCGTAAACACGATCAGTTTGTCGCGCGGCAGTGTCAGATCGATATTGCACAGGTTGTGCGTTCTCGCGCCGCGGATGTCGATAAATTTCATAGGGGGTATCAGTAAACGCCGACCAACCTGCTAATATACGCCGCCCGCGGACTGTGGCGCAAAATCCTGGACAAATGACGACAGACACTGACAACAAAATTGCGGCAATGTTGCCTGCTGAAAAGCGGACCGTTGGTATCGTCGCGCTGATAGCCATGATGCGGATGTTTGGTCTTTTTGCGCTGCTGCCTGTCTTATCGCTTTACGCCGCCACGCTCGAAGGGGCCACACCGCTTCTCATTGGCCTTGCGGTCGGCGCCTACGGGTTGACCCAGGCTGGGCTGCAAATTCCCCTGGGTGCGCTATCCGATCGCATAGGGCGCATACCGGTACTGGTCGGCGGATTGGTTGTTTTCGCCGCGGGAAGCGCGATGGCGGCAGTCGGCGATACGATCTGGGTCGTCATAGTCGGTCGCCTGCTGCAAGGTGCAGGCGCAATATCAGCGACACTCACGGCGCTAATCGCGGATGCCACGCGAGAAGAGGTGCGCACTCGCTCGATGGCGTTCTTCGGCATCGGTATCGGTGCCTCTTTCATGGTCGCGTTGGTCGTTGGTCCGGTAGTCGCTGCAGCATATGGTGTGCCCAGCCTGTTTTGGCTGGCTGCGGGTCTTGCGCTGGCCGGCGGCTTGCTGCTCACACGTTTGCCAAAAGCCATTGAGCGGCCCCCGAGTCCCAGCCGATGGAACCTGAAGCCGGCGTTTCGGGCCGATTTACTGAGGCTCGACCTCTACGTTTTCCTCTTGCACGCGATTTTGACGGCGAGTTTCGTTGCGCTGCCGTTCCTGCTGGCCAACCAGCTCGAACTGCCCGTGACGGATCACTGGCACATGTATATCGGTGCACTTCTCGTGTCGCTAATCGGCACGATCCCGTTGATCATCAGTGATGAGCGCAAGGGCAAAGCTGTGACGATTGGCATCGCCGTTGCGCTGGTCTTTGCAGGCGAGCTGATGCTGTCATTTTTCGGTGTCGCGTTTTGGCCGGTTTTCCTGGCGCTTGTTGTCTTCTTCGCCGGTTTCAACTTTCTCGAGGCCGGTTTGCCGGCCCGTTTATCCATGCTGGCCGATGGTGAGACGCGCGGTGCATCGCTGGGGGTGTTCTCCAGCGCGCAGTTCTTCGGTGCATTCGTCGGCGGCTTGATTGGTGGCAGATATCTGGCCGCAGGCCGGCCCGCTGACGTGTTCTTCGTCTGCGCGTTGCTTGCCGCGATCTGGCTGGCGATGTCCGGGGTGTTTCGACGGCAATCGTAAAGAAATCGGGGTGGTAATTGGCCCCTCAGGCTCTACAATAGGCACCCCTCGCGACCCTTCGGGTCGGGGGTAAAAACAACAGCATAATCTGAGAGGGGACCTGCTATGGCCCGC
>CAYTNO010000470.1:0-2153 GCA_964439125.1 uncultured Woeseiaceae bacterium
TGCCCGGGGTTGGCTTGATTATGCTGGCGATGGTGTTCAACCAGGTTGGTTTACCGGTGGAGGGCATCGCGCTGATCATGGGCGTCGACCGACTGTTGGACATGCTGCGTACTGCCGTCAACGTTACCGGTGATGCGGCGATCACGAGCATCGTCGCCAAGAGTGAGGGCAGCCTGGACGAGGGGATTTTCTACGATCCCGACGCTGGAATCGTCGAGGAAATACATCTGCCGCACATCTCGGCGGATTCCGCGTCTACCTCGTAGGTCCCACAAGCTGATTCACGCGGGATCCACGGTGCGGGCATGGATCAATCGCTACCGTCAATGCGGAGTTACGCCCCGACCTGGAGCGCTTACTGCAACAGGTCTTGCGCGACCAGTGCGTCCGAGCTGATGACGATGTCAGCATCGTTGTACAGCGACTCGACAAATGCCAGGTAGTCGGACATTCCCGCCTGCTGGGCGAGTTGTGTCTTGCCCGCATCTCGCTCTGCTTGCGGAATTGTCTGTGGCCGGCCCGGCAATACTGCCTCGAGACTGAAAACCGTAAAGCCGCCGCCGGCACTGGCGACCTGACCAAACACCGGTGCATCCTGGCCTGGTTTCTTCGCCAGGAAGACTTGTGACAGCACAGCCGGTTCTACTTCTGAATTGTCGCGTGACAGCAAGACAGGCGGGGATACCGACGCGCCAGCCGTTTCAGCAGCAACCGCAAATTCCGCTCCCGTATCCATATCGCTGAGCAACTTCGCTGCGTTGCCACTCACGATGCTTTGCGCTTCCTGTGTGCGAATGTTCGCTGAAATCTGATCACGTACTGCATCCAGTGGCTGCCGCGCAGCTTCGTTATACTGCGTCACCTTGAACACGGCCGAACGATTCGCATCGAGTTCGACGACATCAGAAACTTCGCCATTGAGCAGAACGCGCTCGTCGAAAATGGCATCGATAGCAGCCTGGTTCGAGCCGATTGGTTCGCCGCCTGTGCGTGTAATGCCGCTCGCCATCTGTGATTCAAGTCCGGCCGCTGCTGCGATCACCTGCAAGTCCTGAACGTCTGTAGCATCAAACAGCGCGTCCGATACGTTTCGTTCCAGTTCGCGGAACGCATCTTCAGACTCCAGACTGCGCAATTCGCTCAGTAATTCGCCACGAACCTGTTCCAACGGCAGCGGACCCTGTTCGAGAATTTCGTCCAGGCGCACGACGTGGAATCCGAATTCAGTTTCGACAGGCCCCTCGAGGGCGCCCTCTTGCATAGCAAAAATCGCGCCACCAAGCTCACCATCCAGCTGCGAACGTGTCACCGTGCCGAGATCACCACCCTGTGCTGACGTACCGCCATCCGCAGAGTACTCGCGTGCAAGATCTTCAAACGACTCACCACCCTGAATGCGCGCGAGCAGGTCACGTGCCGTCGCCTCGGCCGCATCTTCATCATCACCAGACAGAATGAGAATGTGTCGGGCACGACGCTGCTCATCCTGCAAATAACGATTCTCGGAATCTCCGTAGTACTCGAGCAATTCCTGTTCAGAAATTTCGATCGTCTCGGCGACAGCATCGCGGCGAATCTCGATGAACTCCAGATCGACAGTCTCGTCTGTGAGGAACAACGTCGGATTATCAGCGTAGTACGCCGTGATCATCTCGTCCGTAACTTCGATGTCGGCGGCAACGCTATCGAGATCAAATGTGGCCAGCGAAACAAGTCGTTGCTCAGCGATAAGGTTCAGGTAACGCCGAAATTCGGCCGGCGTGACAACTGCGGTTGCGCCAATGGCGCGGCGCAATTGATCTTCCCGCATCGAATTTCGCTGTGAGCGTTCAAAGCGGGTCGGCTCGTAACCGTTTTGCGCTAACAACGAGTAGTAGGTTTCTTTGTCAAAAGCACCATCGACCTGGAACTCGGGCACGCGCTGAATGGCTGCGGTGACCTGCTCATTGCTGATCTGATAACCGCGTTTGGCCAGGTATAGATCAACAAGGCGATCACGAATCATCGATTCGAGAATGCTTTGACGAATTTGCAGTCGATACTCGTCAGGCAACTGTGCCCACGTCGGATTGCGATCGAGCTGATCCCGATAGCTCTGCTCGAATGCACCGACCTCGATCTCACTGCCATCTACTTTGGCCGCGAAGGATTGC
>CAYTNO010000471.1:0-2151 GCA_964439125.1 uncultured Woeseiaceae bacterium
GCTTTGCTGATGTCGCAGAGACAGTGGGTACAGAACCATACCGTCCAGCCCGACCGAATCGGGCCAGCCATTGCCGGGGTGGGTTTGAATATGGAGCAGCTGACGGCAGACATGAATTCAGTGGAAGTAGCGCAGCGCATCGAACAGGACAAGAAAGACTCGATATTCCTGAAAGTCAGTGCGACGCCGGAATACTTCGTCAATGGCCGGCAGCTGCCCAGTTTTGGCCAGCAGCAACTGGCTGACCTGATCCGCGAAGAGTTAAAAAAATAGGGCGCGAATCGATGCGCCAAAAAGTGCTGGTTTATGTCCCGGTCGTCCTCAGTCTTGTCGTTCTGGCCGCCCATTTCATGCGCGATGGCTATTCAATCGTTGTTTTTGGATTGCTGGTGGTGATCGCTCTGCTATTCGTCCGCCGGCCATGGGTTGCCCGACTTACGCAAATTGTCCTCATCTTCGGCGCGCTCGAGTGGGTTCGTACACTCTACGAGCTGCTGCAAGCGCGCGCCGCGAGTGGCCAGCCCTCCACCCGCATGACTGTCATCCTTGGCATCGTCGTGGTCGTGACATTCTGCTCGGCGCTGCTTTTCCAATCACCCGTGCTGAAGAGAATCTACCGGATGGATCAACGACACTGAAGCCAACAGCGGTCTGATCAGGACTCAGTGGTTCCCATAATGGCAGGCCGTAGCGATTCGAGAATCGCGGCAACTTCGGCCGCCGAATCTGCATCGACGCCGTTTGCTTTGACCGACTTCATAACGTCCGCCACTGCTGAATCGTAGGCTGCATCAGAAATGTCCATCGACGCGTGAGCCGTCGTCATGTCACGACCCTGGTAGTTTACGGGACCGCCCGTGCCAGCTGCGAAGAACGCAATGACGTGCCCGGCGAGTACATCGTCGTCAACCTCGGTGAAGTAATGCGCGATCGTGGAGTTCTTGTGATGCAGTGCGATCGTATCTCTTACGATTTGCGAGAGCCCATCCGCGCCACCAAGGCGCTCGTACAATGACGGAGCTGCAGCCTCCTCTTCAGCGGCAGCGCCCAGCGCGAAAAACGTGGACATCGATAACAGCGTAATTGCGACGATTCTTCGTGTGATTCTCATTTTCATAATTCTTTTCCTTGTTCGGTTTGTTGCAAGTTGTCGCAACCCTAGCAGCCGTCCCTTGAGCAAAGAAGTACAGATTCTGTAGTGTAAGTGCCAATCGCAACTGGCAGCATGCACCCAAAGGACATAAAGC
Organism: uncultured Woeseiaceae bacterium; assembly: GCA_964439125.1. Taxonomy (GTDB): domain Bacteria; phylum Pseudomonadota; class Gammaproteobacteria; order Steroidobacterales; family Woeseiaceae; genus UBA1847. The sequence continues at coordinate 1,248 of CAYTNO010000471.1, forward strand.
CACTGCTTCTACAAAGGGATCTCTCATGAAGAAATTTGGCCAATTCTGCCCGCTGGCACAGGCCACTCAATTATTGTGCGAGCGCTGGACCTTGTTGGTAGTGCGCGAGCTGGTTGCGGGAAGTACGCGATTTAGTGAATTGAAGAAAGGCGTACCGTTGATGTCACCGACACTGTTGTCCAAGCGCCTGAAACAGTTATCCGATGCTGGTGTCATCACGAAAAGCGGGGCCGGTGCCAAGACCGTCTACCAGCTGACACAGGCCGGTCGGGAACTGACGCCAATCGTGCAGCTTCTCGGCGCGTGGGGGCATCGTTGGGTACAAACTTCACTTGTGGTCGAAGATCTGGATGCCAGTCTGCTGATGTGGGACATGCGCCGCAGCGTCAATCCTGACGCATTTCCAGCCCATCGGATTGTCCTGCAGTTCGAGTATCCGGATGCGTCGAAGGGGGCAACTGACTGGTGGCTGGTGTCGGACGGCGGGGAGGTCGAACTTTGCCTGAACGAACCGGGTGGCGAGGTCGATATCGTGATCAAGAGCGCCCTGGCGGCAATGACAGCGGTCTGGACTTGTCAGACAACGTTCAATGAAGCCGTCAGGCAGGGCGTGATCATGGTCTACGGCGATCCAAAACTCGTGAAAAAGCTGCAGGACTGGCTGCAGAGCAGTGCATTATCGCGGTTGGGGTCACTCGGTGGCCTGCCCGATGTAAAATGGCAGGAGGCGCAACACGGCTGAGGCCGATTGCCGGCTGCCAACGCTTTCAATTTATGCCCACCAGGATTGAAGCGCGACCCATAGGGACATTGACTGCGCTATTATCCGGATTCCACCAACTACCAGCGGGTTGTCGCAATGGCTATCGAATTCGAACTTAACGGCGAGAGTGTGAGCCTGGAT
>CAYTNO010000472.1:0-2150 GCA_964439125.1 uncultured Woeseiaceae bacterium
TAGAATTCATGGAACAGCATCTGATAACGATGGAAATATCGAAGATATACTGGTCAATACTACCATTTCAGGTTGGAAAAGAGCACGATCTTGCCGTTTGAAGAAATCTTGCCGCCTTTTTCTTCTTCAATGAACGGTACAAGGTGCCCTACAGCTTTTTTCATGACCCGCGCTGACTTTACGACCTGCGGCAGGAACATCTTGCCCTCGCCGAACAAATCACCGACGACATTCATACCGGACATGAGCGGACCTTCGATAACATCCAGCGGCCGATTCGTATTCAGGCGAGCCTCCTCGGTATCGTCAATGACGAACTCGTCAATTCCGTTGACCAGGGCATGCTCCAGACGTTTGTCGACCGGGCGTTCGCGCCAGGATAGATCTTGCGTTTTGGCCTGCACGCCGGACGCCTGACCTTTGTAGTTTTCTGCAACCTCAAGCATGCGCTCGGTGGAATCCTCACGACGATTCAACACCACATCTTCAACAGCATCGCGCAAGTCGGTCGGCAGATCGGCGTAGATCGCGAGCTGACCGGCGTTGACGATACCCATATCCATACCGGCCTGAATCGCGTGATAAAGGAACACCGAGTGAATGGCCTCACGCACAACGTTGTTGCCACGGAATGAGAACGATACGTTGCTCACGCCACCGCTCACAAGCACACCGGGCAGCGCTGCCTTTATTTGCCGTGTTGCTTCGATGAAATCGAGACCGTAGCTCGCGTGTTCCTCAATGCCAGTAGCGACGGCGAAAATATTCGGATCGAAAATTATGTCCGTCGGATCAAAGCCAACCTGGTTAACCAGGATCTCGTAGGAGCGCTTGCAGATACTCACTTTGCGCTCGATCGTGTCCGCCTGCCCGCGCTCATCGAATGCCATGACGATGACGGCGGCGCCGTAGGCGCGCACGAGCTCTGCCTGCTCGATAAATGCCTCTTCGCCCTCTTTGAGGCTGATCGAATTAACAACCGCCTTGCCCTGAACGCACTGCAACCCGGCTTCGATGACCGACCATTTCGAGGAATCGATCATGATGGGCAAGCGCGCGACGTCGGGCTCAGTCGCGATCAGGTCGAGGAAAGTCACCATCGCCTTCTCGGAGTCGAGCATGCCCTCATCCATATTCACATCGATGATTTGCGCGCCGTTGTCGACCTGGTTGCGAGCAACCTGAACGGTCGCAGCGTAGTCGTCTGCTTCGATCAGGCGTCGAAATATCGCGGAGCCAGTGACGTTGCATCGCTCGCCGACATTGACGAACAAATCGTCTGGCCCGATATTCAGCGGCTCGAGCCCTGACAAGCGGCAGCGTTGCTCTACCGTCGGCACCGCGCGAGGCGCATGCCGGCTAACTGCTTCGCGTAGCGCGCGAATATGCTCGGGACGGGTACCGCAACAACCGCCAACCATATTTACTAGCCCGCTCCTGGCGAATTCACCGACAACCTCGGCCATTGCCTCGGGCGATTCATCGTACTCGCCAAATTCGTTCGGCAAGCCGGCGTTCGGATGTGCGCTCACGCGCGTGTCGGCGACTCGCGATAACTCGGCGACGTAAGGGCGCAAGTCTTTTGCCCCCAACGCGCAGTTAAGCCCGATCATGAAAGGGTCGGCGTGGCGCACCGAATTCCAGAACGCTTCGCTCGTCTGGCCGGATAAAGTACGGCCCGACGCATCGGTAATCGTGCCCGATATCATCACCGGCAAAGTCACTCCGCTGGCGGCGAAGCATCGTTTGATAGCGAAGATGGCCGCCTTCGCGTTGAGCGTGTCAAAAATCGTCTCGACCATCAGAAAATCTGCGCCGCCTTCGATGAGCGCGTTAGCCGCTGCCTCATAGGTTTGCGCGAGCTCTACGAAACGAATATTGCGAAAGCCCGGGTCATTTACATCGGGTGAAATCGACGCCGTCCGATTGGTCGGGCCCAGGACTCCCGCAACGTAACGTGGACTACCTGCCTTCGCCGCGTGCTCATCAGCACACGTTCGGGCCAACCTCGCCGCCGCAAGATTGAGTTCCGGCACCAGTGCCTCCATGCCGTAGTCGCTCATTGACGGAGCATTGGAATTGAACGTGTTGGTTTCAATTATGTCGGCGCCCGCGTCCAGGAACTGGCGGTGGATGTCCTGGATGACGTG
>CAYTNO010000473.1:0-2126 GCA_964439125.1 uncultured Woeseiaceae bacterium
CACGCCGTTCAGAAGACTTTCTAACGTCACCGCAAGCGGTGACAGCCTTCTCAAGAAAGTGGACTTGCGATAGGACATTCGCGCCGGCAAGCCCCTGTTGGACAAAGCACTCCACAATTGCCTTCAATGAGTCTTGGGCGCTATTCTCGTCCTTCGTTCGGCGAGCAATCCCTAGTACCGATCGCCAGTATTGGCGCGCTCTTTCAAAATCCTGACCTGCCTCTGCGGATGAGGCGATACGTGAGGCAAGACTGGCGAAGTAACTCAGGTCGCCGTAATTTTGGCTGGTTAGTATGTCAATCAATCGATGCGACAAGAATCGAGGGTCTTCGCCATCGATCCTCCGCACAACTACCTCACAGTGTTCGAGAACACGCTGCAAGAAACCAGGCTCTTTCTTTCGAAATAGTATAGCGAGCGCAAGCGCTCGCTGGATTGCCTTCGCACTCGCTGTCCAGTGCTCCAATGACTCCGTTTTCATCGCCGCGTCGAGATACGCGCAAATCGCCTGTTGGGCATACGCAGGCTGCCTAAGCCTCAACCAGAGCACGTCGGCCACGCGCGCTAGGACTACGGGGTTCGTAACAGCGGGCAGTGCCTGTGAAACGGCAGCAAGCTCGTCATCCGACAGATCGTCAGGCTCACTCGACCTTTTGCCCTCGGAAACGCTTCTCGCTCGATAACTAGAATGCCGCTCGTCGAAAGTTTCGGAATAGAACATCAGTTCCGCGAATAGCTCCAGACCGGCTCGCCGGCTGTCGCTGGTATCCAGAGATTCGGCACGTTTCCGAAGAGGTGTCCAAAGGTCGAACGGTTCTCGAATCTCCGTCGCTTCAATGATCTCAGTTAGTAATTCGGGATCGATGTTCACGGCCGCTTTATCTCTCTTTAGCGATACGCCGACCAATCGACGTCTTCGCAGGAAATCGGCTCGATCGCCTTCGTCAAGTGGCCGACGATGATCACGATATTGTCGGAATCGCAGCGGGCGCTGCGGACGCGCAACGAATCGAAGCCGAGAAACTCCGCCGCATGCCCGACGTCCTGACATACGCGATAATCGAGTGAAATAAGAGCACTGTCGTCAAGGTTGAGGGCGTCACACGCCGATTCTGTTGAGATATCGATTGTCCGCTCAGTGACAATCCCGAGCGTGTGTATCTCAACGGTCCGGGTCGGGAATATCGGCTGCCGCTCAAGGTGGAACAACACTTCGGCAATCGCGCACTCAGCATCAAGACTGGTGTAAAGCGCTTCAAATGTTTGCGGCGGTGACCAGCGACCACCGGCCAAACTGCCAACTGTAGGGTCTCGACCCTGAAACACAACGCGATAGGCCGATGTCTCAAGTGACACCGGCTCAATCGAGCTCAGGACATCTAGAATTTTCGGGTCATGTACCGATGAACTCGCCAAAGTATTTTTCCCGAGACATTACACGTAGACAAGGTCAGTAAGCTGCTCGATCGCCGCGAGCACTGAATCGATATCACCCTCCTGGATCAGATCCGCTGGCTTTCGGTCGTGCAGCAAACGATGCCGCGCAAACAACCAAAGTCTCGCTTCTTCAGGCGTGTAAAATTCCTGTAGGCGATCAACAATGTACTCGAGTTCGACGAGCAACAGCTCTTTGGAACGCTGTGGTGACGCTTTGCCGCTGTTCCAGCGTGACACCGTCGCCGGCGTTGTACCCAGTACGTTCGCGACGTCGGTCATGTTCATGGCGCCGGCTTTCTTGAGTGAATCGAGCTTTCGGACAATGACACTGCTCATAGCGTGGGCCTCTGATTATTCTGTTGGGCGGCGGGCATCGGTCGGTACGGTGCGCGGCGCGGAATTCGGGATCGACGGACCTCGGCTCCGGTCTCGACACTCACGCTTTCGAGCGTCAACCTCAGGTCATCGACGAAGCGCCGTTTGCGCTGAATCCGCCGCTGCAATTCGGGATGCGCTTGTAGCGCGTGATCGAGCTTTATTAAGGTTGCGCCGGTTGGTATCAATGACCGTCGAATGAACGATCCAGTACGTTGTGACTCGGTACTTTGCGCTAGTAGTGCCAATTGCTCGAACCGTGTGTTGGGCCTGGTCATTCGTATGTGCCATGGTGCGTCCGTCGTGCCTCGGTC
>CAYTNO010000474.1:0-2123 GCA_964439125.1 uncultured Woeseiaceae bacterium
GACACTGGCCGAAGTAGTTTGCTGTCCGGTGGGAATTCCTGGCTGAGACGCGTTACTGGGCGAAGGTGACAGAGCCCCGCTACCGGTCCGGGACATAGACCTGGCGCCGGTGTTTCCAGAGCCACTGAAAAGTTCCGTCAGCAATGATGCCAGATTTTCCGCACGACCGTTTTGGACAGGATAGACATACATATTCATGCCGGCTGTTTCATCCGCCCGGTCAAAGCGCGCAATCCAATCGGCGGCTTCATCGAGGTAAGCACTTTGATTGCTAATAACGATCAGCGCGTTCAGCCTGTCTATTGTGACGACCTGGATCATTTCCGCCAGCAAGCCTCCGGAATCGGCGCCGAGAACGGTCTCCAATTCACTACGGACGCTTTCAGCCTCGGCATTTTTCAGCCTGAACAGGCCGATCGACTTGCCTTTCATCTGGTCGGTATCGAAAACACGAACGGTTGCACGAGCCTGTTCGAGCTCGGTTTTCGAGCCGCCGATAAGCAATAGATTTCGTTTTGAATCGACGTTTAGAATACTGCTCTCCGGCAGCATCGGCTCGATAATCGCCTGCATTTCCGTTGCTGAGATAAATCGCAGCGGTACGACCAGGAGCTGGAAACCGCGATCGCCCACTACCCCTATCTGTGGTGATAAAGCTCCACCGTAGGCTTTCGAGCTTGGAACAACCGAATAAATGCCGTCTGTTTTCCGCAGTACGGCGCCGTTCATTCTTAGCAATGCCTCCAGAGTCGGCAGGACCTCCCCGATACTCATCGGCTGACTGGTGGAAAGCGTTACTGTGCCGGCGACCGCCGGATCAACCATATAATTCGAGCCGAGCATGTCACCAAGAATCGTTTTGACGACTTCGCGGATATCCGAATTCTCAAAATTCAGGACTATGTCGCCAGTTGCAGCAGCGCCAGACCAGGCGTTGCGTTGCGCGGCCTGGGTATCGATGAAGCTGCCGGTTCCCGACGAAATCTCTTCGTCCGCCTGGATTTCCGGATCAACCGCATCTCCGCCGGACAACACTGCAATTGGCTCATCGTCAACAATGGCAGGGGTAACCGAGACTTCGGCCGTTGTGTCTGGCCGATTGATTCGCTCTTCCACGGTCAAACTTGGCGAAGCATCATTTCTGATCTGATTGCCAGCGGCGCATGCACTCAGCGAACAGGCAACCGCAACGGCAAACACCAAGTTCAAAATCTTCTTGCTCATTCCAGGCATTTTTGTGTGAAACCCCATTGTTCACCCCACTTCGGGCAATGAAGGCAGGTTAGAAGCCATCTTATGCGACAGTAGTTGTGGTGCGAAATAGGCTAAGGACCCAATGTTCGCGCGGGTATTTCCCCATTCTTTAGTAGGGTATTTACCTACCATTTGGGGCGACTTCCAGCCGCGCCTCATGAATAACTGAATTACGGCTGCTTCTGTCTCGTTAACCGCTCAACCGGTTTGGGCTCTTTCTTTTCCTCGTGCAGCCGCAATGCCACTCGATCAGTTGCCGAACTGAATGTAATCTGATCCGGCGCAATCTCCTCGAGCTTCCACCCATCCAAAGACTCACCAATCTTTAGCCGCACGGTCTTTTGGTCACGAATGCCCTGGACATGGGCAAATGAATCGTCACCCGCCACAACAATACCGGTCACCTTCCACTTACTGGCCAACTGCACCGCACGAACCGAATCCACGGTCTCCTCAGGCTCTTCCGGAGGACGCCGGGAATTGGTGAACAGCGGACGCTCCACTACCTCGCGATAAGCGACCACCGGCGGGATTTGCAAGCTCGCCGGCCCGGCCTGTGGCTCATTCAGCGAGGCTGTTGTCGAGGAAGTAATACCAACAAGTGACGCATCCGAATCAGCACCAATAAACACGACTTCTACTACGATGACGAATGCCAGGGTCATGCACACGACCAGCATTGATCTTGAATAAAGCGACAATCCCGCCAGCGCGCTCATCATGCGCCTTCCCTCAGGTAGCCGGTCACATCGAAGTTCAAATCCAGTGCAATAGTCGGCACATCTGTCGCTTTCCTCGCACGCACCGGTCTGGCACTGATCACGACGTTGTCGAGAAACAGCAGCGGCCGGCCACTTTCGAGCACATAA
>CAYTNO010000475.1:0-2108 GCA_964439125.1 uncultured Woeseiaceae bacterium
GTGCCCGGTCGATGCAATTGTCGAAACGCGACTCCACGAGTACCACATGGAAAAGCCGGGCGAAAACATCATGACCAAAGACAAACTTCTCGCAATTGGCGAAAAGTATGACGCAATGATCTCCGCTGATAAAGCGGCAGACGCGAAATACAGATAGGGCGCACGATAGTGTTTCAAGCGATTCTCTTCTATCTCTTCTCAGCAGTGCTGATAGGCGCTGCGCTTGGCGTAATTTTCTCACGCAACCCGGTACATGCGGTCATGTTCCTGGTCTTGGCATTTTTTCAGAGTGCGATTCTCTGGATACTGGCCGAAGCCGAATTCCTCGGGATTGTGCTGGTGCTCGTCTACGTCGGTGCGGTGATGGTGTTGTTCCTGTTCGTCGTGATGATGCTCGACATCAATGTTGAGGCTGTACGACGTGGGCTGACGCGTTACTGGTTCCTTGGGCTTGGCTTTGCATTACTCATGGCCGTCGAGATCATGCAACTGATCTGGTGGCGTGGCCAGGACAGTGTCATCGCCGGCGGCTTTCAGCCTTACCCGGAGGGGTATAGCAACACGAAAGCGCTTGGCTCCGTCCTTTACACCGAGCACGTATACGCATTTGAAATTGCGGCGGTCATTTTGTTGCTGGCAATCGTTGCCGCGATAACGCTGACAATGCGTAAGCGGCCCGGCCTCAAGGTTCAGAATATCGCGAGCCAGGTTGCCGTAAAAGCGAAAGATCGGCTTCGCGTCGTGAAAATGGATGCGGAGAAGCGGCAATGATCGGCTTGCAGCATTACCTGACTCTGGCGGCGATGTTGTTCGTGCTAAGCATTGTCGGGATCATTATTAATCGGCGAAACCTGATCCTGATCCTGATGTGCATCGAGCTCATGCTGCTCGCCGTCAACTTCAACTTTATTGCATTTTCCCGGCATCTTGGTGACGACACCGGTCAGGTGTTTGTCTTTTTCATCCTTACCGTTGCAGCGGCAGAAGCTGCCATCGGCCTTGCGATACTCGTCGTGCTATTCCGCAATCGACGCTCTATCAATGTGCAAGAACTGAACACGATGAAGGGCTAGCCTGCGATGTACAGCTACTACCTGACAATTGTTCTGGCGCCGCTGGCCGCAGCTGTGGTCGCTGGGCTGTTTGGTAAGCAGATCGGACGTGCGGGCGCGCACTGGATCACCATACTGGCAGTGGGCTTGTCGTGCGTCTTGTCGATGGTCGTTCTCAAAGAAATGTTTTGGGGCGGGGCAGTTGCTGAAAATATTCACGTCTACACATGGGCGGTCACCGACGGCCTGAGAATGGAGGTTGGCTTCCTTGTCGACCGGCTGACAGCGCTGATGATGGTCGTCGTTACGTTTGTATCGTTTTCGGTGCATATCTACACGATCGGCTATATGCGCGACGACCCGGGATATCAGCGGTTCTTTAGCTTCATCTGCTTGTTTACGTTTTCGATGCTGATGCTCGTCATGTCGAATAACTTCCTGCAGCTTTTCTTCGGCTGGGAAGCCGTCGGTCTCGTCTCGTATTTATTGATCGGCTTTTGGTACAAGCGGGAGTCCGCGATATTCGCGAACCTCAAGGCCTTCCTTGTGAACCGGGTTGGCGATTTCGGTTTTATTCTCGGCATAGCGGCGATCGTGATGTTTACCGGCTCGCTGGATTACGCGGAGGTTTTTGGCCAGGCAGATTCGATTGCAGCACAGCAGTTTGAGGTGTTCCCGGGGACGCCATGGAACGCGATGACGGTTGCCTGCATTCTGTTGTTCATAGGGGCAATGGGTAAGTCGGCTCAAGCGCCGTTGCATGTGTGGCTGCCAGATTCCATGGAAGGTCCAACGCCAATTTCAGCATTGATTCACGCAGCAACGATGGTTACCGCTGGCATCTTCATGGTGGCGAGGATGTCGCCGCTGTTTGAACTGTCCGAGACGGCACTCGCTGTTGTCATTACGATTGGCGCGATCACCGCCTTTTTCATGGGCTTGCTTGGCATCGTGCAAAACGATATCAAACGCGTTGTCGCATATTCGACCTTGTCCCAGCTGGGGTACATGACCGTCGCACTTGGTGCGTCAGCGTACAGTGCGGCGATTTTTCAT
>CAYTNO010000476.1:0-2097 GCA_964439125.1 uncultured Woeseiaceae bacterium
TACCGGTGGCTATATCATCGCCGTCGACGCGATCGGAGCCGGCCAGGGTGAGACTGTTCTGATCCTTGACGAAGGCAGCGGAGCCCGTCAGATCCTCGGCGACGATGCCGCACCGGTACGGTCGATTGTTGTCGGCATTGTCGACGCGCTCGATACATCTACTTCATAATATAAAGTGCTTTTTGATACCCGGACATTGCGGTCACCGTGCCCGAACGTAAACTTTACGATATGAAGTAAGTTGCCGAAAACCCTGTCGTAGCAGGCAATGGGGACGATCACCCGTGGCAAAACCTCAGGCGATTGCGGTCTCGAGCGCAACGACAATCATCTCATCGAAGGTCGTTTGCCGGTCCTCTGTCGAAAGCGCCTTTCCAGACGGTATGTCGTCGCTAACGGTACAAATCGCCAACGCTTCGACGCCATTCTCGGCCGCTATCGGATAGATGCCAGCCGCCTCCATCTCAATGCCGTAGACATTGTATTTCGCCATCGTTTCAAACATGTCCGGATCGGGCGTGTAAAAGAGGTCTGCGGAAAAAATATTGCCAACATGAAAGCGCACATTCTGATGCTCTGCAGCCTCAACTGCCTTCTTTACCAGGTCGAAGCTCGCGATAGCCGCAAAATCATAGCCCCCAAAACGCATGCGATTAACGCTCGAGTCCGTTGACGCACCCATGCCAATAACAATGTCGCGCAACCTGACGTCCGGATGAGACGTTCCACAGCTGCCAACCCGAATGACTCGCTTGACGTTGTAGTTGGTAATGAGCTCGGTGCAATAGATCGATACCGACGGTATACCCATGCCGTGCGCCATCACCGATATCGGGTGTCCTTTGTACTCACCCGTGAATCCCCACATATTTCGCACATCGGTGACTCGCCTCGCATTGTCGAGATAGGTGTCCGAAATGTACTGCGCGCGCAGCGGGTCTCCGGGCATAAGCACTGTCTCGGCGAAATCGCCGGGTGCTGCATTCATGTGTTTGGCTGTCATGGTCTCTACGATACCGTTTAGCGGCTGCCTTTTGCAGCCTTTTTTATTGTCTACATCACAATGAGTAGCTACGATCGGGCGCATGCCCTATCTCCTACAACTGGTTTCTTTGCTCGCGGTTACTTTTGTCTCGGGCTGTGTGCAACCGGCAGACCCCGAACCGGAAATGCAGCAACACCTCCCCACGACCGTCCTTGCAGGCCGCCTGAAGACAAAAGCACTTAACGAGGCCAGCGGTATCGTCCGCTCGCAACGGCAAGACGACGTTTACTGGCTGGTTAATGACAGCGGCAAACCGCGCCTTTACGCCATCGACAGCACCGGCAGGAATCTCGGTCATGTCAAAGTCGACGGTGCGAAGAATGTCGATTGGGAGGACATCGCTTCGTTCACTCTGGACGGCAAAGCGTATTTGCTGATCGCTGATATTGGCGACAACCAAGCCAAGCGCAGAGATGTAACCATCTACGTCGTCGAGGAACCTGAAGCCGGTCAGGGCGAAGCCGAAATCGCCTGGAGCTTCGACTACAGCTATCCAAACGGCCCGCGCGATGCGGAATCGCTGACCGTCGATATCGACAATGAACGTATTCTCGTCCTGAGCAAACGCGAAATCCCGGCCGTATTGTACGAGGTCCCGCTGCGCCCAAGGACGGACGACCGGCAAGAAGCGATCCCGCTCGGTGCGGTTCGGAGCCTGCCGCAGCCCTCCCGTCAGGATGTCGAGTTTGCACCTGCAACCAACAAATGGTTCTGGCAAACGACAGCCATGGATATTTCAGCGGATAGGCGCGCTGCGGTGATCCTCACCTACAGCGGCGTTTACTATTACAGGCGCTCGGCGGACAGCACCTGGATTGAGGCCCTTCAAACACGACCTGCTGCGATTAGCGTCGGTGATTTCGACAAAGCCGAATCTGTCGCATTCAGTCCGGACGGCAAAAGCGTTTTCGTCACCTTTGAAGGTTCCAATGCGATTCTCCTGCGCGTCGACCTGAATCGATTTGCGGAGCCTGCACAGTCGGTCAGCATCATGACCATGAATTTTCAAAACCTGTTCGACAACATCGATGACCCGGCTAAAGACGACAAGG
>CAYTNO010000477.1:0-2097 GCA_964439125.1 uncultured Woeseiaceae bacterium
CGTCAGCATGGTTGCCGTCATCACCGGATCGGATTCCATGAGCTGCGCCTGCTCTTGCAGGTTGTTCCCGCGGGTCCACTCCAGCAACACCGTCATGACCGGGTCCCAGTAAGTGACCATGTCGTCTATGACGATATAAAAACCGACTACCGCCAGTGCCGCTACGAGCACAGACACCTGCAATGTCAGTGTCAGTGATCGTGTCGTCTGTAACACGAGCGCCAGCATGATGGCTGGTACCCACGTACTCAGTGTCGCCACGAGTATATGATTCAACGGCGACCCGGTGACGAGAGCTACCAATGCCAGGATTACTCCGGCGACGGCGCCCTCAAATACCGCTATACGCGCACCTTGTTTCAGGACGAGCAGCACCATTATGACGCCGCTCACCATTTGTAACAGTGGCAGCAACAATGTTGCTGCCAAAGCGATTACTGCATTTTGTGGCCGGGCAACAAGCCACGCGACCAGCGCTTGCACAATAATTCCTGGCTATCCGACCTAATGCCGATCGGTGTAAGGCAGGAGCGCCAGGAAGCGAGCCCTCTTAACTGCGCTGGCAAGCTGCCGCTGGTAGCGTGCTTTCGTGCCTGTAATACGGCTCGGTACGATCTTGCCAGTCTCTGTAACGTAAGCCTTCAGCAGATTGAGGTCTTTGTAATCAATCTCTGTGATGCCCTCAGCTGTGAAACGGCAGTATTTCCGCCTGCGTGAATATCGACTCATGACTGTTCTCCTGAGGCGCTCTTTTCGGCGGCAGCATCTTCGACCGCATTTTCGCCAGAATCAGTATCACTGGCATCATCAGCTTTCGCTGTCTCTTCAGCTGCGGGCTCAGCAACTTCTTCTTTTGTCTCTTTAGCTGCGGGCTCAGCAACTTCTTCTTTTGCCTCTTCAACAGCCGGCTCTTCAGCTACTTTTTCCGTTTCCGCAGCGGCGGGCTCATCAGATGCATCTTTAGCGTCCTCAGAATCCTCGGCCGCAGGCTCGTCTGTCTTTTCGGCAGCTTCCTTTTCGGCAGCTTCCTTTTCGGCAGCTTCTGCTTTCTGAGCCTGCTCTTCTCGATACGCGGCCTCAGATGCGGCCTTAGCCTCGCGACGCTGTTGCGCCTCGCGTTCTTTGGCCTTTTCCTCGGCTACGGCGACGGCCATCGGCGACGCCTCGGTTACTGCTTCCTCACGTGCAATGACGAGGTGCCGCAAAACAGCGTCGTTAAAGCGGAAAGCACCTTTGATCTCGTCGAGCACAGGCTGCTCACACTCGACGTTCAGCAGAACGTAGTGGGCTTTGTGAACCTTGGTGATCGGGTGAGCCAGCTGGCGGCGACCCCAGTCCTCGGTGCGATGCACTGCACCACCGGAAGCGGTGACCATGCCCTGGTAGCGTTCTACCATGGCAGGAACCTGTTCGCTCTGGTCCGGATGGACCAGAAACACGATTTCGTAATGTCTCATTGTATCCCCTTACGGATTTTAGCCACCCGGCTATCCGGTGTGGCAAGAGGCTGCGACCTCGCGGTCGCCCCGACCTATGTGACGGGAGGCGCATCCTACCGCCTGATCAGGAAGGACGCAAGCCAAAAGCTCGTGGTTTTTCAAGCGAAGCGGCCAACCGCTAGCGTCGCTGGCGCGCAGCCTCGTACAGGAAAATTCCGGTGGCTACAGAGACATTCAGGCTGGATACCGCACCATGCATCGGCAGGCTGACCAGGGCATCACAAAGGCCCTGAATGCGCCTGCCGAGCCCTGTCTCTTCGCGCCCCATAATAAGCGCCAGAGGGCGATTGAGATCCGTATCGTAGAGGCTCGCCTCACCTTTGTCGCTGGTACCAACGATGAACACGCCGTATTCGGCCAACCAGCCCATGACCCGAGCCAGATTTCCGACCGGTACAAACGGAATGTGCTCCGCGGCACCAGCAGCCACCTTGCTAACCGTTGGGCTCAGGCCAGCTGCACCGTGTCGCGGCACGATAATCGCATCAACACCCGCCGCATCGGCTGTCCGCATACAGGCACCCAGATTGTGTGGATCTTGCAAGCCGTCCAGCATTAACAGCAGTAGCTTGCGCTCGCCTTCTTCCTGAAGGCGTGC
>CAYTNO010000478.1:0-2092 GCA_964439125.1 uncultured Woeseiaceae bacterium
TAGAACTCATTGCCGAGATCGTAATGCGCAGCGATGTTCTTGCGACTGCCCTTACGAGTATTCTTGTTTAGTGCATGGAGCAACTTCTGCACTGGCCTGGCGAGCAATGCCAGTCCCGAATCCATTTGCTCGAGAACCTCTCGATTTCGGAGCAGAATACGCAGCAAATCGCTGAGCTCAGCGCAGGCCCAGTAACCGTGGATGTACGCCTCACCGGCACCGATCGATCCGCCGAACGCTACATCACTGTAGAACTTTGGACTGAGCACACGGAGTTGCGCGGTCAACGGAAGATCGTCAGTCAATTTACCAAACGTTAAATGCTCGCCATTCTCGCTGACAACGACCTGTCCATCCTGCAACTTCTCGAGACGCGATAACACGATTCGACGCGCAAGCTTGTCGAGCGCTGTCGATTTGACAGCCTCATTGCGTACTTTGAGTGAGTCTAGCGATGCGAGTCTCGTGCTCATCGGGGAACAACCTCCTTTTCCTTGCCGGGATGACTATGCAGGGGAACGCGTTTTATCCAGAGCCGCAGCGCCTCCCAGTGAATCGCGAGCATGATCTTGATCGTCATTAGAGGAAATCGCAGCAGCACTCTGGCCAATGAGACACTGGTTATGCTCTTGCGATTCAGCCCCATTGCCGCATCGAAAATGCGTTTGCCGTTTTCAGCGTTCGCCATATAAACCGAGAGCCGGTCCGTCGGTTTGGACAACGCCCAGTCGTATTCAACATCCATTGGCATGAACGGCGATACATGCATTTTCTTCTTCGGACGGAACCGCCAGGACAACGCCTTGGGGTCTCCATGTTGACAGTCCAGCACGTACGTATCGCGCTCACCCCACGGTGTATTGTTCACCTCGGAGACAATGTATTCGACCGTCTCGCCGTCGGCAGCAAAGCAATAGTAAAAGCTAACGGGATTAAAACAGTAGCCGAAGTAGGAAAGGTTCGTCAGCAATCGAACCGGCCCATCCGGTCGTTTGCCGGTCTCAATCTCGACGAGATCCCGGATGACATCGGCAAGCGGCCTATCGTCCGGACCGAGGTGATCGCCGCGCCGAAATCGTGCGAGCGCCGGCCGCGACGCAGACCAAAACCAGCGCCTACTAAACAGTGTTGGCAGCTCATCAAGATCCAGGTACATCATGAACAAGCGATAGTTGAACTGATGTTTGACCGGCTGTTTTCGGGTATGTCTAACTCGCCCTTCGTAGATGCAGCTGTCCATCGGATAGCCTCTCCTCGAAATGTTCAAGAGCACTTAGCGCGCTAACCACGCCATCCTCGTGAAAACCGTTCTGCCAATAGGCACCACAGTAAAACGTGCGATCCTGGTTCAGGTCGGCTTGCCGCTTCTGAGCAGCAACGGACTCTCGTGAGAAAACCGGATGGTCGTACTGCACTGTCTTAATGATCTTGTCACGATTGATCTGCTGATCGTTATTCAGGGTTACGAGATACTGGTTGTTTGACGTGAGTCCCTGCAGGATATTCATGTTGTAGGTGACCGCAACATGGCGCGCCGATTCCTGTGGAATGTGATAATTCCATGCCGCCCAGGCACGGCGCCTTGTTGGCATTAACGCATCGTCGGTATGCAGGATCGCTTCGTTGGTTTGATACTTGATAGCGCCAAGCACGTCGCGTTCCGCAGTTGTTGCATCTTTTATCAGTGAAACTGCCTGGTCACTGTGACAAGCCACGAAAACGTAGTCGAAAACTTCTTTGCCACCAGAAGCTGAGTAAAGCTCTACGCTATCGCCTATACGGCGAATAGACTGCACAGGACTGTTAAGACGAATTCGGTCACGGTGTTCTGCCACAAGCTTTGTCACGTACTGATATGAACCACCCTTGATCACGCGCCAGACAGGCCGGTCTTTTATCTGCAACAAACCATGATTATCGAAGAACTGAACCAAGAATTTTACGGGCATATCCAGAACTGACTGCGGTTCTGCTGACCAGATTGCTGCAGCCATGGGGACGAGATAGTGATCAACAAAACCGCGACTGTATCCGTTTTCGAAAACGTAGTTTTCAAGCGTTTCAGACTCTTCGAGGTCGACGACACTTGCCA
>CAYTNO010000479.1:0-2089 GCA_964439125.1 uncultured Woeseiaceae bacterium
CTTACTGCCGATGCCGAGATGGTACTTGCAAAGGCTGACCTCGGTATCGCGTCGCTTTATTCTGGGCTCGCGGGTGACCTGCACAACAGCTTCTTTCCGCTCATTGAGAAAGAGTACGAGCTAACGAAAAGCCTGATTTTGGATTACACCGGGCGTGAGACCTTGCTCGCCGGCGACAGCACGCTGCAACGAGCCATCATGTTGCGCAATCCCTACGTCGACCCAATGAGCCTGATGCAGATTGACCTTCTCGCGAGGTGGCGAGATACCGCTTACGAGGATGCCGAATTGTTCGACGCATTGCTCGCAAGCGTCAACGGTATTGCGCAGGGCCTGCAAAACACCGGCTAGGCGCTAGCTCGGTTATTCTTATGAAAATTTTGTTGCGGAATATTCAGATCGTAGTCGCGTGTCTTGTGCTGACACCGGCATCGATTGTCTTCGCCGATGCGTCTACTGAGTTCGTGCGTATTGCGGAGGACGATCAGAACAGACCGACCGCACTGCAACTCGCCGTCGTCAGGTACGTTGCGGCTGATGCGCGACTGGGTTTGAGTGTCGACCTGGTCGGCGCGGTGCACATTGGCGACGCAGCATACTACGCGCAGCTCAACGAGCTTTTCGAAAGCTATGACATACTTCTCTATGAACTGGTAGCGCCCGCGGACGCGATGGTCACACAGCGCGTCGCAAAGCGAAAAGGACTCCTTTCAACGACCCAGGTTGGCCTGACCAGGTTGCTCGGCCTGTCTTTTCAGCTCGACGAAATCAACTACGACAGGGACAATTTCGTTCATGCGGACCTCTCGCCGAGCGAGCTGAAACAGAGCATGGAGCAACGTGGCGAATCTCTGTACGTATATTTTTGGCGGCTGTTCTACGCGTCCGTGGATAGCTACGCCAAAGACCCGCTCGGTTGGAACGATATGCAGAAAATATCAGGCGTGCTGTCCGCCGGCCAGGATGACTCTTTGAAAACACTCATCGCCTACGAAATGACAGACATGGGTCAGATTCAGGATGTACTCGGCGAAGATTCGGGTTCCGCGGTCATCGGCGCACGCAACCAGCGCGCGATCGACGTATTGCAGCGCGAAATCGCTGCCGGCGCGAAACGTATTGGTATCTTCTACGGTGTGGCACACATGCCGGATCTTGAGGAGCGGTTGTTGGATCAAGTCGGCCTGGTGTACGAAGAAGCGTCCTGGGTAGACGCATGGCTCCTGGGTTCGGCACCTGCTAAAGATCAATAAAGCTCGCAAAGTCCTCGAGCGGCTTGCGCTTGATATCCGGCACTTCAGCATCTACCGCCGGGTAGCCCGTAACCAGTAACAGGAAAGGCCGTTCGCTCACCGGGCGATCGAGTATTTGATTAAGAAATTTCATGGGGCTCGGCGTGTGCGTCAATGTTGCGAGGCCGGCATGGTGTAGTGCGGTTATCAACATGCCCGTGGCAAGACCGGTCGACTCGGTTGGATAATAGTGCTTCACCTTGCGACCATCCGGCAGCTTGCCGAATTTCTGCAGGAACACAGCAATAAGGTACGGCGCCGTTTCCAGAAATGGCTTGTTTGAATCGGTACCGAGAGGCTGCAGCGCGTCCAGCCATTCGGGCGACGCACGGTGCGAATAAAATTCACTTTCTTCGGCTTCAGCCGCTACACGAATTTTGCGCTTTGTCTCCGGCCCGCTAATGACCGCGAAATGCCACGGCTGCAGATTCGCGCCACTCGGCGCTGTGTTAGCCACTTTCAGAGCGGTCTCGATAATGTCCTTCGGCACCGGCCGGTCCGAAAAGTCCCGCACGCTGCGGCGGCGATTCATTTCCGCGTAGAAATCGTTGAGCCGCTGTCGCATTTCCTCGATCGGGAATTCTTCGTAACCCACGAGCGGAATTGTCGGGTAATCACTCACTTGGTATGGCTCACTTTTCTTAGCACGGAGTAGTCGCTTGTTATGTTCTCGGACACCGCCTTGCCCTTGATGGAAATGCCAGCCTGATGCACGGACTCCGGGTCGCCTGTAATCAGTGGGTGCCACCCCGGAAGATCCTGGCCTTTCGCGAGCCGCCGGTAGGCGCAGCTGTTTG
>CAYTNO010000480.1:0-2086 GCA_964439125.1 uncultured Woeseiaceae bacterium
ACTCTTGGTTATCGCGCCGTCTAAATAGATCGCGTTTCTGGCGAGCTGCGTTGTGTCGCTGTAGGTCAGTCCGGCCAGGTTTCGAATAAGCAGTTCGTACGCTTTTGAGTCAGCTTGTACACGTGAGCCAGGATGCTCCCGAGCCCATTCATCAGCGACACCCTGGATAATCTTGCGTCGCTCACCTTCACTGGGTAGCGCCATCTGGAAACGCGCACTGAATGGTTCGAGTTCATCGGGCAGCTTTACGGTGTGACTGATGAGGACAATCTGCCTCGGTATTTCGCGGTAGCGAATGCAGATATCCTTTAGCAAGCGAATGTGCAATGGGTTTTCGAGGAACGGATGGAAATCCAGCAGGACGTAAATTCCCGGTTTGGATACCGCCCGGATATGCTTGAGCACTTCCGTTGGGTCAGAGTTTAGTGGCTGTGGCTCCAGGGCGATATCGAGCCGCTGCAGGCCGTCGGTAACAGTCCAGCGAAATAATGGTTGATAGCTGGAGATTGCTCCGGAGATCGTGATGGACTGCAACATCTCGAGCATGCGCGCTTCTTCCCGTGATTCTATGATGACGATCGGGGTTCGCGAACGCAGAATTACTTCAAGATCGTGACGTCGGTCCATTTGGCGGTTTACGTGTTCCGGTTGACAGGGGCGATATTATGACAGCCGGGGAGCTTATCGATGTGCAGTGTGTCCGGTTTATCGCCAGTAAGCTGTTCAACAATGTCGATTAGCGTGGCCAGGTCGACGTCTTTGTCAGCGTGCCTGAGAGCACGAGCCACATCGTCCAGGCTTGCCACGCCATCCGTTTTCTCTTCGATCTCGACGTTCAATGCGTCGAGGAGCGTCACGGCCAATGCGGTCGTTGCACCAGAAGACACCGGTAGGCAAAGATCTGTTGCTGAGCTTGCCCATTCGGCTGTATCGGCCCTGGCGACGGCAAAACGCTCGTCGGAGATCGTTCCGCTGCGGTGAAGGATCTCCAGGCTGTAGAATTCGGCGAGCCCTTCCACGATCCAGTCATAGCCATCATCAGCGGAGAGGCGCAGAAGCATATGCATTACTTCGTGTAACAGGGTGCTGGTCGCGTTTTCGCTAATAAGTGGCCGTGACGAATGCACGAACATTGACTGTGGCGCCGACAGGCCTCCGCGCCACATTGGGTTGCCGGCACTAACGATGGTGAGTCGAGCCGGCATATCGGGAAATAGTCTGGAGACTTCGGGCAATGTCCAGCGCAACAATGCCAACGTATCCATTCGCCGTACGTTATTGTCGACCGGGCCGGCTATAGCAACACGGACACCAGCAATATTTTCGCGGCGCACCCCCAAGTCTCCCATCACGATCCAGCCGTTCGGCTGGTCAAACCGTCTTGCAGGGTTCTCGATTGTGAATTGACTGTTCTCGCCGTAATACTGAGTGACGACAGACCACCCGCTGGGGATGGCAAACCTCATTTGCGTCTCACTCGTCGCGCCTTTGCGCGTTCGGGTCGATACCCGCGGGATAATGTCTTCAGCACGGAACAAGCCCCACTGCGTGTCCAGCCAGGCGTCGTATCCGTTTTCATTCCGTCTGTGTGGCACTGAAACCTGCCAGCTGATTGCCCCACCATTTGCGGGCGGTCGCCAGCTCACGGCATCGGCTCGGATATCAAGCGCACCATCGGCTTTGAAGCCGGATGTTCGCGAATCCGCTCGCATCGTCATTTCAAGGAGCAGTGAACTGGATTGATTCAGGGTTAGCGTGACCTCGACCGTCTTGTTTGCCGGGTTTGGTCGAACGTCGTAGCTAATGCCATAGGTCTGTGGGCCAAGTGCGAGCGTAGATTGAGCCATTTGCTCGCCACAGCTCACGGAACATGCAAGACACACGAATATGGCCGCTCGCGCTGTTTTTGCGAGCGTATCGCCACCGTTTCGAACTCTTAAACTTGAGATGCAGGTCATACGAATCCGTGGCCTCAAAATGTATTCTTGGGTGTCAAGCGCTGATACAAACTGACGTACATGATATCCCAGCTCGCCCAGATAGTTCGACACCTTGCCCTGATTGCCGTTATAGCAGGTGCAGCTGC
>CAYTNO010000481.1:0-2077 GCA_964439125.1 uncultured Woeseiaceae bacterium
GCTCGATGCGCAGCAAGGAAGAGGCCAACGACTATCGTTACTTTCCGGATCCCGACCTGCTTCCTGTCGAAATCGACGCGGCCTACATCGAGGCAGTGCGCGCAACTTTGCCGGAACTTCCCGACGCCAAACAACAGCGATTCATCGACGACTACGGCATCAGGGAAGACGATGCAGCGATTCTGACCACATCATTGTCGCTGGCTGACTACTTCGAAGCCGTCGCCGGGGCAACCGAGGGCAAAGCACAAGGAGTCGCCAATTTTGTCATCGGCGATCTGTCTGGCGCGCTCAATCGCGACGGGCTCGACATCGAGCAGAGCCCCGTATCGGCAAATGATCTTGCGTTCATGCTCGATCGCATCAAAGACAATACGATCTCGGGCAAAATCGCCAAGGAGGTTTTCGAGGCCATGTGGGTAGGCGAGGGCACGGCCGACGAGATCATCGAGGCCAAAGGCCTCAAGCAGATCACCGACTCCTCGGCCATCGAGGCCATCGTCGACAAGGTCATCGAAGCGAACCCCGGCCAGGTTGCCGAGTACAAGGCTGGCAAGGACAAGCTGATTGGCTTCTTTGTCGGCCAGGTAATGAAAGAAACCGGCGGCAAGGCCAACCCCGGCCAGGTCAACGCGATCCTCAAAGACAAACTCTCGTAACTTGTAGGAGCGGCCTCCCCTCAAGGGGGATCAAGACATGGCCGCGATGCGCCGATTGCTAAAATGCACAGGCTTCGGTGATCCGGGCCATCCTGATTCGGGGTGCTAGTTTCCACGATAGCCATAGCGGCCTGCGAAGCCTTAAATAGGCCTCCACGAGCGGGAGGTAGAACAATGTTGGACAAGGCATCGCAACTGGCTGGACCGGGCATTAGCACCTACGAGGAAGTCGACAGGATCCTGCCAAGAAATTACGAAACATTGCTCGACAAGAAGCGGACGCAGCAGGCGGTCTACGATGTGAAGGAATACATCGAGAAAGGCCTTGCCAAAGAGCTGAACCTGATGCTCGTACAGGTGCCGCTGATTGTCGATGCGGCCTCCGGCATGAACGATATGCTCGACCGGGACGGTTCGAGAACCCCAGTCGAGTTCGACTGTGGTCTTGGTATCGACGAACCTGTGCACGCATCCATCGTGCAGGCGGCCACCAAGTGGAAACGGTGGGCGCTCAAACAGTTCGACTGCGATGTGCATGAGGGCATCAACACGGACATGCGAGCCGTGAGAAAAGACTACTTCCTCGACCACGATCACAGCAGCTACGTGGATCAATGGGACTGGGAGCAGGTCATTACGGCTGAGGACAGGAACCTCGAGTACCTGACCCAAGTCGTCAGGAAGATCTGGAAGGTCATCACGGGTGCCGAGAAAATGGTCATGGACAAGTATCCTGAGCTACAGGATTCCAGGTTCCCGCTGCTTCCCGAGGAGCTGCACTTCATACACGCTGAGGAGATTCTGGCGAAATATCCGGACCTTCCCAGGAAAGAACGTGAAACGAAGATCATCGAGGAATACGGCGCCGTGTTCATCTACGGCATCGGCTGGGTCCTGGAAGACGGCTATCCCCATGAAATGCGCGCAGCCGATTACGATGACTGGGTAACACCGACTATCGAGAAAGACGGCAAGCTGATGCACGGCCTCAACGGCGACATCCTGGTCTATAACCACGTTACCAAAAGGCGGCACGAGCTAACCTCGATGGGTGTCCGGGTCACGCCCGAGACGCTCGAGGAACAGATGAAGATCGCCGAGCGAGAGGACGAGTTGTCACAGCCCTATCACCAGATGATCCTGAACGACGAGGTCCCGTTGTCGATCGGCGGTGGTATCGGCCAGTCACGGGTGCAGATGTTGCTGCTCAGAAAAGCGCATCTCGGTGAGGTGAGCACGACCGTGTGGCCCAAACAGCTGCACGAGGTGTGTGAGAAGCACAACATCTTTGTGCTGAAGTAGAAGCGCGTCTGCAGGAGCGGCTTTTCCCCTCAAGGGGGATAATAAGCCGCAACGTCCGTACATCACTGCACGGCCGTCTAGCGTGGCATCATTTTTTTCCGGAATGTCTCGATCCC
>CAYTNO010000482.1:0-2072 GCA_964439125.1 uncultured Woeseiaceae bacterium
GGCAAGGTAAACAATCGCTTGTGCGAGAGCCAACTCCCCTTCCGGGCTGCCCAGCCGCTCCAGAGTTTCCCAGGCGTTGAGCGTCAATTGCAGCGCGCGTGGATCGGCATTACCGATGTCTTCAGATGCAACCCGAATCATGCGCCGAGCGATGTAAATCGGGTCGCAGCCGCCGTCGAGCATGCGCATCAGCCAGTACAGCGAAGCATCCGGATCGGAGCCGCGAACCGATTTGTGCAAAGCCGAGATCTGGTCGTAGAAATACTCACCCTGCTTGTCAAACCGCCTTCGACTACCTGACGCGACCTCCTGCACAACCTCTTTTGTAATCTTGTTGCCGTCAGAAAGGTCTGCCGCTAGCTCGATGAGATTCAGTGCCCGTCGTGCGTCTCCATCCGCAGCCAGGGCAATCAACTCAAGCGACTCATCTTCGATGTCGAATTGGCCTGCCAGCCCGCGTTCCTGGTCAAGCAGCGCACGTCGAAGGATGTTTGTCAGTGCTTCCTCATCCAACATCTTGAGGACGTAGACCCGAGCTCGAGACAACAGCGCGTTGTTAAGTTCGAAAGACGGGTTTTCGGTGGTAGCACCAATGAAGGTCAGTGTGCCATCTTCAACGTACGGTAAAAATGCGTCCTGCTGCGCCTTGTTGAAGCGATGCACTTCGTCGAGAAACAACACGGTGCCTCGGTTGCCGACCTGGCGATGCTGCTGCGCTGCGCTTACTGCAGAGCGGATATCTTTAACACCGGCCATTACTGCCGATAACGCAATGAAATGTGAATCTGTCGTTGCGGCGATCATCCGTGCAAGCGTCGTCTTGCCGGTACCCGGCGGTCCCCAGAACACCATGGAGTGAACCCTGCCCTGATCCAGGGCTCGCCGCAGCGGCTTGCCCTCTTCCAGCAGGTGCAGCTGACCCGAGAAACCCCCGAGCGTTGCAGGTCGCATGCGATCAGCAAGCGGTCGATCTTCGGAGATCGCCTGATCGTTCGAGAAAAGATCAGCCATGGTTTTCCGTTCTTCTAATAAGCCAGCCTTCAAGACGCAGACTCCAGCTGCCAAGCCCCGCACCCGCAATAACCAGCCCAATGACGATGCCGACAATATCGGCAGCAACATCGAACATCTCAGCCGAACGATACCCTACGAGCTGTTGGCAAGCTTCGATGAAGAGGCCGAAAAGGATAAGCCCGACACCAATTCTCCAGTACGAGCGAGATCCATACAGCCCGGCAAACCAGACCGCGAGAATGACGAATGTGATGCCGTGCAGCCACTTGTCGGCATCAACAAACCAGGTACCGAGATCGCGACTGCCGGACGAGAACCAATCAGCTGGCATCAGCGTCGAAGCAAGTACAAATATCAGGAGAAAGGCGCTTGCGATTTGCCATCGGCGCACGTAGCGCAATGCAAGCATCAGGGATCCAGTGTAACGGCAACGGCCGGAACGCCGACAACATCAACATCTTCGGGTACAACAAAATTGAACCGATCAGCATCGATCGGCAGGTTTACCGAGACCTCACTCAGGTCGACCAGTGTTGTTTGCTCGAGATTGTCAAAAAAAGCCATGCGATGTAGCGTGCCGTCTTTAAACCCGAGCTCGACTCGCTCAAAGCCGCTCTCGGTATTCTTTGGAGTTAGCCGTACCCACGTGGTATCCGCCTCGACGTAACTCTCTTCATACGTGAACTGCTCCAATGCATCTGCAGACCCACCCAGCAAGAGCGCCGGTGTGTTCGCAAGCGCACGTGCCTGCGGCTTGACCGTTACCTGAGCCAAATCGACGTCATAACTCCAGACATTGAGACCGTCCGCCACGAGCCATTGCTCGTACGGTTCGATATAGGACCAGCGAAATTGCCCGGGACGCTGAATTTCGAGCGTGCCAGTGGTCTTGTCAATGACCTGCCCATCAGCATCCAGCAAGGCCTGCTCGAAATTGCCCTGAAACGTGACGACGTCCGCAACGAAGTTGTCGACATATTTTCTGCCAACATCCTCGTCGGCACCCTGTGCTAACTGCCCGACAAGCAAAAGTGCACACAGGCTCAGTCGTCTCTTCA
>CAYTNO010000483.1:0-2071 GCA_964439125.1 uncultured Woeseiaceae bacterium
TTCACACTTTCAACAAATGCCATATCCCAATTATATTCGATATCATACCAGGTCCAGAAATCAAGTTCCATGCCTGTGGTGACTGGAATGGGGTCTACTGTGACCATTGAATATACTTTTTCATTACCAGGACCAGATTTGTAACTATGGCTAGAGGAATGGGAGCGTGCTGTTGGATGTTGCTATCGCTGACCGCCAGGAGATACTGGAAGGGGTCCTGGGCGCAGCCATTGAAGAGGGCGTCGCGGTCGATGCGATCATCGCCAAGAGCGCGAAAGAGGCGGAGAAGTTCTGGCGAATACGCCACTCTATTTCCGACGCTCAACGGCCTGAAGGTGCCAACCTTAAGCACGACATATCCGTGCCGATCAGTCAGATCGATACATTCCTGACTCGGGGGCAGGCACTGCTGGAAAGTACGATACCAGAGGCTCGTTTGGTCGCGTTTGGGCACGTTGGCGATGGCAATTTGCATTACAACATCGCTCAACCTGCGGGTGCAGATGCGGCAGAGTTTCTGACAGCCGGAACAGAGCTATCAGCTGCGATCTACAAGCTGGTTGACGACCTCGATGGAAGTTTTAGCGCCGAGCACGGCGTCGGCGTCAGCAAAAAGGCACTTCTGGCTCTGTATCGGGGGTCGGCCGAGATTGAGCTCATGCGAACCCTGAAAAGGGCCCTGGATCCGCAGAATATCCTCAATCCGGGCAAGGTAATTTGACGACCAGTTCCGCGTGCGGGCTCGTTGCAGACGTTAGACTAAGACTCGATAGTATTAATTTTTTGGGTGGTTGCCTGGGAATGGCGGCTATGAAGGGCTATGAGCGCAGAATCGGAAAAAATCCGCGAGTTGTTGGTGGGTCAGCTGTCGAGCTTTGATGAGAAGCTTGATGAGAAGATCGATGATGTACAGATGCTGGCTGGTATACAGGACGGCATCGGTCGCTTGCTTAGAAGTGATGGCGGAAACGAGGCTGATATTCGTCGCGTGCTGCAGGATCGCTATGAGAATGGTGATCTGCGCAAGGAGACTTTTCAGCTTGTTAAGTCCATGCTCGACGGCTACGTGTCGGAACAAGTTCCAACAACCTCTCTTGTCGCAGCACCCAATGCACCGGTTAAACCGCAAATGAAGAAGACGCCAGATCCCGCAAAGTCTGTCGGCGATGACGCCATGGGCTCAACGGCGGTCATTCCAACGGACGAATCGATAAAGCCCGACTCAGCCGACGGCCGGGTACAGGTAGGTTCGGTACTGCGGGACCGTTTCATGTTGCAGGAACGGCTTGCTGGCGGCGGCATGGGCGTCGTCTACAAGGCATTGGATCGCCGCCTCGCGGAGGCGGGTGCGGAAGAGCCGTGGGTGGCAGTCAAGATTCTGTCACCTGAGTTTTCGCGAAACGCCGATGCGTTACGCGCCTTACAGCAAGAGGCAACCAAGGGTCGCTGTCTCACGCACCCGAACATCGTTCGATTTGTGGATCTTGATAGAGACGATGACCTGCATTTTATTGTGATGGAGTGGCTCGAGGGACGAACCCTTGCCGATATCCTCGATTCTCGGGATTCCAGGAGCATCGACCAGGAGCGTGCTTTCAGTATTGTCCGGCAAATCGGCAAAGCGTTGGACTACGCGCACCGCTGTGGAATTGTTCATGCGGATGTCAAACCAGGCAACATCATGATCGTTCCCAACGGTGACGCAAAGCTCTTCGATTTTGGTGTCGCTCGGGTACGGCAAAAGCAAATACAGACCGAGCCGAATTTCGACCCCGGGGTTCTGGGTCTGTTCACGCCTGCCTACTCAAGTATGCAAGTGCTTACGGGTGAAACACCCGCGCCCGCGGACGACGTGTTTTCGTTGGCTTGCCTGGCATATCGCCTCATCGCGGGTTACCGCGTGTTTGGGCCGCGAAATGCGGCGGAGGCTGCTGAGGAAGGAATGAAGCCGCAGCGGTTGGACAGCATTAATGCCGAACAATGGCGGGTACTGAAAAAAGCTTTGTCTTACTCGCGTGTCACCCGATTTGACTCGATGGCTGAATTTATTGACGCGCTCGAGGTTGACGTT
>CAYTNO010000484.1:0-2067 GCA_964439125.1 uncultured Woeseiaceae bacterium
TCAAGCGGCAAGCTGTCGTAATACGTAGTGCAGTATACCGCCGTGCTCGTAGTAATCGCGTTCCTTTGGCGTATCAATGCGTACTTTCGCGCTGAACGTGATTGCATCGCCGTCTGTCGGAGTCGCCGTTACTGTAACCGTGCCGGCATTAGCGTCTCCCTGGCCGCTGATGTCGTAGGTTTCGGTACCAGTCAGGCCGAGAGATTCGGCATCTTCTCCATCCAGGAACTGCAGCGGCAGCACGCCCATGCCGATCAGGTTCGAGCGATGAATACGTTCATAGCTCTTGGTGATAACGGCCTTAACCCCCAATAACAGGGTTCCTTTGGCAGCCCAGTCGCGTGATGAGCCTGTGCCGTATTCGCTTCCGGCGATAACGACGAGCGGCGTGCCTTCCTGGCGATACTTGAGCGACGCGTCGAAAATCGACATTTGCTCGCCGCTTGGCTGGTGCTTTGTCCAGCCACCTTCGGTTCCAGGCGCCAGCTGATTGCGCAGCCGGATGTTGGCGAACGTGCCACGCATCATGACCTCGTGGTTGCCGCGCCGCGAGCCGTAGGAGTTGAAGTCAGACGGCTTAACGCCTTGCTCTTCCAGGTACTTTGCAGCGGGGCTGTCGGCGGCAATGCCGCCCGCAGGTGATATGTGATCAGTCGTAACCGAATCGCCAAGCAACGCGAGGGCGCGCGCTCCGCGAATGTCGCCGACCGGTGACGGATCCGTCGTCATACCTTCGAAGTAGGGCGGATTCTTGACGTAGGTCGAAGCGCCGTCCCAGGTGTAAATTTCACCGGTTGGAGAGTCTATTCCTTTCCAGTTTGCGTCGCCTTCGAACACGCTGGCATAGCTCGAAGCGAACATACTTGAATCGATGTTTTGCGAAACGGCACTCTGAACTTCTGCCTGGGTGGGCCAGATGTCCTTGAGGTATACCGGGTTACCGTCCTGGTCGTCGCCGAGCGAGTCATTGAACAAATCGACGTCCATATTTCCGGCCAGTGCGTACGCAACCACCAGCGGCGGAGACGCAAGGAAGTTCATCTGAACCAGGGCGTGGATACGACCTTCGAAATTGCGATTACCCGAGAGCACGCTCGTGCCAACAATATCCCCACTTTGAACTGCTTCAGCAATTTCAGGTTTCAACGGACCCGAATTACCGATGCAAGTCGTGCAGCCGTAGCCAACTGTGTAAAAACCAAGCGCGTCGAGGTCGTCGATAAGACCGGACTTCTCCAGATAGTCAGTTACAACCCTTGATCCCGGTGCGAGGCTCGTCTTGACCCATGGCTTCGCCTTCAGACCTTTTTCATTCGCTTTCTTCGCAACGAGCCCGGCCGCGAGCATGACAGCAGGGTTCGACGTATTCGTGCAACTCGTGATCGCGGCGATCAGAACCGCGCCATCGCGAATTTCAGTATCCGCGCCATCAATGTTTGCTGTCGCGCTGCCACCGTCCTTGCGGTCGGCGATAGCTACTTCAAGGTGTTTGCCGAAAGTCTCCGCAGCGGCGCTTAAGGCTATGCGATCCTGCGGGCGCTTGGGTCCGGCAATACTGGGTTCAACGGTTGCCATGTCCAGTTGCAGTGTGTCGCTGTACAAAGGATCGGCCGCACCGTCGTGGCGCCACAAGCCTTGCTCCTTGGCATAGGCTTCTATCAATTCTATGTGCGTCGCATCACGGCCCGATAGTTCAAGGTAGCGAATGGTTTCACCGTCGATAGGGAAGATCGCGCACGTTGAACCAAACTCCGGAGACATGTTGCCAAGCGTTGCGCGATCGGCAAGAGGCAATTGGGCAAGTCCGTCACCATAGAATTCGACAAACTTGCCGACGACGCCTTTCTTACGCAACATTTCGGTCACTGTTAGCACGAGGTCGGTAGCCGTCGTGCCTTCCTTGAGCGCGCCGCTTAATTTGAAACCAATGACATTCGGGATCAGCATGGTGATTGGCTGACCCAGCATGGCCGCTTCGGCCTCGATGCCTCCGACGCCCCAGCCGAGGACGCCGAGGCCGTTGATCATCGTAGTGTGAGAGTCGGTACCGACGACGGTGTCAGGGTA
>CAYTNO010000485.1:0-2064 GCA_964439125.1 uncultured Woeseiaceae bacterium
CGGCACTCCTACCTGTTTCGCAACAACGAACTGCATATCGAAGTTCAGACTGACCCGGATCATGTGGTCGGCAGAGATGCTCCCGCCAATGTCAGCGATGTCATTCTTGAATCGGCAATAACGACGATCCAGGACTGCGAAGATTCGGTCGCAGCGGTTGATGCCGAAGACAAAGTCGGCGTGTACCGCAATTGGCTCGGACTGATGCAGGGAACCCTTGAGGCCGAACTTGAAAAGGGCGGCCGCACTATGACGCGGCGCCTGAACCAGGATCGAATCTTTACTGCGGTCGACGGCGGAGATCTGACCTTGCGCGGGCAGAGCTTGTTGCTTATTCGTAATGTCGGGCACCTGATGACGACCGACGCAGTGCTCGATAAGGACGCCAACGAAGTATTTGAAGGCATGCTCGACGCCGTCGTTACATCGGCCTGTGCGATTGCCAACTCGCGGCAGAGCGAACGAATGGCAAACAGCCAAAGCGGCAGTGTGTACATTGTAAAACCCAAAATGCACGGGCCGAACGAAGTCGCGTTCACTAACACGCTATTCGGGCGCGTCGAAAGCCTGTTGGGTCTCGCATCGAACACGCTCAAGGTTGGTGTCATGGATGAGGAGCGGCGCACGACCGTAAACCTTCAGGAGTGTATTCGTGCGGTCAAAGATCGCCTGGTATTCATCAATACCGGATTTCTTGACCGCACGGGTGATGAGATTCACACGAGCATGCACGCCGGGCCCATGTTGCCCAAAGAGGCCATCAAGGCAGAGCCATGGATCAATGCGTACGAAGACTGGAATGTCGATATCGGTATTCGCTGTGGACTGCCAGGCAAAGCACAAATCGGCAAAGGTATGTGGCCGAAGCCCGACGAAATGAAGCAAATGATGGAGTCGAAGCAAGCTCATCCTGAAGCAGGTGCGAGCTGCGCCTGGGTGCCGTCTCCGACAGCGGCAACCCTGCACGCGATTCACTATCACGCCGTCGATGTCAGGCAGGTTCAGGAAAGATTGGCTTCGAGAGAACTCGCGAGTCTTGACGATATCCTGACGCCGCCACTCGGCGACCCGGC
The DNA here is from genome assembly GCA_964439125.1 of uncultured Woeseiaceae bacterium. GTDB lineage: Bacteria > Pseudomonadota > Gammaproteobacteria > Steroidobacterales > Woeseiaceae > UBA1847. Next base: position 1,074 of record CAYTNO010000485.1, read on the forward strand.
AAAGCTTGACGCGGAGACTATCCAGTCCGACTTGAACAACAATGCACAGGGTATTCTCGGTTACGTCGTGCGCTGGATCGATCAGGGCGTCGGCTGTTCCAAGGTTCCGGACATCAGCGACGTCGGTCTGATGGAGGACAGGGCCACGCTGCGGATTTCGAGTCAGCACATTGCAAACTGGCTACTGCATGGCGTGACGACGGAAGAACAAGTACTCGAGACCTTCAAGCGCATGGCAGAGATCGTCGACGATCAGAACGCCGGTGATCCGCTATACACACGCATGAGCGATGGTTTCGCCACGAGCATTGCGTTTACCGCTGCGTGCGACCTTGTATTCAAAGCTGTCGACCAGCCCAGCGGCTATACCGAACCATTGCTGCATGCCCATCGGCGGACCTGTAAGGCAAAATAAGCTCCCTTATGCTTTCAGGAAAATACATGCTGGTAATTCTGGCGACCCTGCTTGCGCTGCCGGCGGGCGCTGAACAGTTGACCGTCGCGGTCGCCAGTAATTTTCTACAGCCGGCACGAGCACTCGCCGAGAAATTCGAGGCGGAGTCGGGACAGCCCGTCAGAGTCACGACCGCATCCACCGGCAAGCTCTATGCCCAAATAGCGAACGGCGCACCTTTCGATGTGCTGTTTGCGGCAGACAAAGTCCGGCCGCTTTTGCTCGAAGAGTCCGGGCTTGGAGTTAAGGGAACACGATTTACCTACGCTGTGGGCAGGCTTGTCCTCTGGTCGGGAGACTCGGCCATGAGCGGCGCCAACTGCGAGAACGCATTGGCCAGTCTCGGCAAGCGCCGGCTTGCGATCGCGAATCCGGTCACGGCACCTTACGGCGAGGCGGCAAAAGCATACCTGCAAGCCGCCGGGCTTTGGCAGGAGGTTCAGCCGCGACTCGTTTACGGCGAGAACATCGCCCAGACACTGCACTTTGTCGTGTCGGGCGGTGCCAACTTTGGTCTGATAGCCCGCTCGCAAGCGA
>CAYTNO010000486.1:0-2052 GCA_964439125.1 uncultured Woeseiaceae bacterium
GCGCCGGTCTTCAGGAATACAATGTTTTTGGAACGGGCGCTCATGTTGGAGTTAGGTACGAGACCAATGTTGATCGCAAGACCAGATCGTTTGAATACAGAGACCAGAATTTTCGGCGATCTCACGATCAGTTGAGCTTGGTTTTTGAGGACAGCAACGACGGATTCGAAAGGGGTGCAAGTTTCAGTAGGCCGTTTATTTCACTCGATACCAGGCGCTCATGGGGTGTGTCTGCCTTGAATGGCGAGCACATTGACAGCCTCTACGATCGTGGTGAAGTTGCGCAGGAATTTGAACATCGGCGTAAATTCCACCGGGCTTTCATCGGCTGGTCGGACGGGCTGCAAGGTGGCCGCGTAACACGATTTTCCACCGGACTTATTTACGATTCTGATCAGTTTTCAGGGACTGATGACCCGCTACTGAGTGCACCAGTCCTTCCTGAAGACAGGGAGTACGTCTACCCTTTCTTCGCTGCGGAGTTTGTTCGAGAGCAATTCGTGAAAGCCAGCAATATTGACCTTATTCAGCGCACTGAGGATCGTTTTCTGGGTACTCGATTGCAGGCAAGCGTGGGCTACTCTGGCGAAAACGCCGGCTCAACCGCGAACGCCATTCACCTGAGTGGAGCGTTTAGCCATGGTCTCCTGACGTTGCCGGGAAAGACCCTGCTCCTGCGCGGCAATTTGGGTTCGCGGATTGAAGACGGCGAGGCACGCAATGCGCAGCTATCCGGCGAGTTGCTTTATCATCACCGCGAGAGCGAAGAACGCTTGCTTTTCATGAAGTTGAGTGGCGTTCTCGGAAGAAATCTTGATCTTGAAAATCCACTTTACCTTGGCGGCGATAGTGGCTTGAGAGGTTATCCATTGCGTTACCAGGGCGGAGATAAGAAACTCTTGCTGACTATCGAAAAGCGATTCTTCAGCGACTGGTATCCATTTCGTCTATTCCGTATCGGCGCTGCGGTGTTCGTCGACGCAGGCAGAACCTGGGGCGATAATCCGGCAGGCGGACCCAATCTCGGTTTGCTGACAGACGTTGGATTCGGCCTTCGAATAAGCAACGATCGATCCGGCGTCGGGCGAATGATACATATAGACTTGGCGTTTCCACTTAACGGCGAAGATGACATCGACGACGTACAATTGTTGGTTGAAGCCAAGAGGAGTTTCTGATGCCAGATAGCTGTGACCAACGGAGTCGACCAATGATCAAGAGAATTAACTGTCTGATACTAGTTGCCGTAGCAATTGCTGCCGGCTGCAACTCCAATACCGAACCAGAACTGATGTCGGGTGTACATCTTGACGCTCTTGACCGCTCGACACGGCCACAGGACGACTTCTACCAGTTTGTAAATGGCGGCTGGCTTGATAGCACTGAGATTCCCGAAATTTACTCTGGTTACACGGTCTACCACGAGGTTAATGAGCGCGTTGAATTAGCCTTGCGCGAAATTATTGAAGCCGCGGCCGACTCGCCGGGTGAAAAAGGTACTGAGTCGCAACAGGTTGGCGATATCTATGGCAGCTGGATGGACGTCGAGAGTATTAACGCTGCCAGTATTACACCGGTGCAAAGCGAGCTCGACCTGGTTACTGCTGTCGATTCTGTTCACTCGCTCGTTGGCGCAATGGCCAAGCTATCCAGGCTTGGTGTCATGGTTCCATACGCCAACTACATAGAACCAGATCGCGAAGATTCGACCAGCAACACGCTCTACTTCTATCAGCGCGGCATCACCATGCCGAATCGCGATTACTACCTGCAGCCGGATAACGAGAACTTTACTCAGGCGCGTTCAGAACTGACGCCTTACATCGGCAAGATGTTGCAGCGGTCAGGTTTGGATGAATCAGCAGCAAATGCTGCGGCTGAACGTGCATTTGATCTTGAGACAGCCATTGCGGAGGCCCAATGGGATTCTGTGAGTCGCCGGGATCCGCAAAAGACCTACAACCCATACTCGATCGAAGGACTTGGCGCGCTTGGCGATAGTCTGGACTGGGAACTGACGCTCAAGATACTGGGTGTTGAGGGTCAGGATCG
>CAYTNO010000487.1:0-2050 GCA_964439125.1 uncultured Woeseiaceae bacterium
TGGCTCGAAGACTGGCCATTAGACGAATCGGTGTCATTCGCCCTGGCAGCCGCAGACATCACGCTATCGCACCCCGCGACCGTCAGCCCTGCCCTGTCGCTTGCAGCCATTAACCGTACCGTGGAGGAGGCCCAACGTGCCGAATAAGCCTGCAAACGATGTTCTCGATATCGCACCAGAGGTCGCAGAGGCGCTGCGCTCGGGTCAACCCGTCGTTGCGCTGGAATCAACGATCATCAGTCACGGCATGCCGTACCCAAAAAACGTTGCTTCGGCTTCGGCGGTAGAACAAGCCATTCGTGAAGTCGGCGCAGTACCGGCCACAATCGCCATTTCGGGTGGCCGACTGAAAGTCGGCCTGTCGGCGGATGAGATTGAGCGCCTCGGCGAGCTTGGGCCAAAGGTGATCAAGTGCAGTCGCCGCGATTTGCCATTCGTCCTCGCACGCAAACAGGACGGTGCAACGACTGTTGCGGCAACCATGATCATTGCCGCCATGGCCGGTATTCGCGTGTTCGCGACTGGCGGCATCGGCGGAGTACATCGCGGCGTCGAGGAAACAATGGATATCTCAGCAGATCTCGAGGAGCTGGCTCGAACTAACGTTGCAGTTGTGTGCGCGGGCATCAAGTCAGTGCTCGATATCGGCCGCACGCTCGAATATCTCGAGACCGCTGGCGTGCCAGTTGTCGGATACCAAACAGACACGCTGCCTGCTTTTTACTCGCGCAGCAGCGGCTTTCCAGTGGACTATCGTGTCGATAATGCCGCAGACGCGGCTGCTGCCATGCGAATCAAGTGGGCGATGGGGCTGCAGGGCGGCCTGGTGGTCGCGGTACCGATTCCTGAAGAACACGCCCTCGATCGCGATGAAATCGATGGCGTCATCAACGAGGCCATCGCCGAAATGCGGCGCCAGGGCATAACGGGCAAAGACACGACACCGTTTCTATTGGCTAGTATCGCTGAGCGCACCGGCGGCCGAAGCCTCGAGGCCAACATACAGTTGGTTATTAATAACGCTCGAGTTGCCGCTAAGATTGCGATGAAAATTTAACGCGGAAGAACTTCGAATAGAGCACCGGCACAACCAGCAGCGTCAATGCCGTGGCAAATGCCAGGCCGAAGATAATCGTAATGGCCATTGGCTTGAACATTGCCGTATCACCCCACAAAAGTGGCGTCATGCCGAGAACGGTTGTCGCGGTCGTTAGCATAATAGGCCGTAAGCGTTGCTGACAGGCAATCATGACCGCATCAGCACGGGTGCGCCCAAAATCGCGAATCTCGATGGCTATGCGATCGAGCAAAACGATCGCATTGTTGATGATGATGCCGGACAAGGCGATCAGGCCAAGAATCGTGAAGAAACCGAACGACGATTGGGCGATGAGCAATCCAAATGTCACGCCGATTAAACCAAGAGGGATCGTCGCCAAAATGATCGCCGGCTTGCGCAGAGAATTGAATTGCCAGACCAGCAACAACAGGATTAGCATGCCGGCCGTTGGCAGTTCAGCTGCGATCGATGCATTGGCATCTCCGGACTCCTCCGTCTCACCACCAATTTCGAAGTCATGACCGGCCGGCCAACTCTTTGATGCCCGCTCCAGCCAGGGCACCAGCACTTCCACAACCTCTGCCGCCGTCGCCTCTGGCCGCAACTGTACGTTAAGCGATAGAGTCCTATCCCGGTCGCGACGCTCGATGATGCCGGGCTCAAATGTCAGTGTGACATTGGCAACTTGCTTCAGCGGCACGTTGTCGCCGGTACTCCGGGAATAGACCGACAAGCCATCCAGTTTGCTCAAGTCCTGCCGGTCGGCCGCAATCGTTCGCAGCGTAACCGGTATCAATTCGTCGCCTTCCCGGTACTGCGTCAAATCGATGCCCGTCAACCCGGCTTGCAGCGAATAGGCAACGTCCTCACTGGTAACGCCCGAACGCCGGGCAAGCTCCTGGTCAACGTCAACAAGCAGCTTCTTGGTCTGCAAACCCCAGGAACTATGAGCGTCCGTCACCTGCGGAAGGCTGTAAAGAAACCCGGTTA
>CAYTNO010000488.1:0-2049 GCA_964439125.1 uncultured Woeseiaceae bacterium
GGATAAGGATCATTTCAACTCACTGGGTTCAAAGCTCCTGGCTGAGCCTTTTGTCGATCTGCTGCGCTCGTCCGGCATGATCACACACGGCAAGTAAATCTTAAGAAAATGATGCGCGCATCTCGCGAACTCGGTTGCCCAAGCGCGCTAACCCTTTGGCATTCGGCCGTCAAGCCGGTACGCTTGCGACACCGTCGAAGCTTGTGAGTACCTAATTGTCCATTTTCAGCGAATTGAAGCGCCGCAGACATTTACCAGGGGAAATAGTAGCGAGAATACCGTGAGCCGACTGTCCTTTACTTTGTTGCTTGCACTGGCGCTGTCTGCAGGTTGCCAGTCGACACCCGCCAGGCAGCAGGCCATCTCGACCGGCGGCATGGTGGCCACTGCCCATCCGCTTGCGACCAACGCCGCCCGTGAAGTGCTGAACCAGGGTGGCAACGCTGCCGATGCGGCAGTGGCGGCCGGGTTCACGCTTGCTGTAGTGGAACCGTCGATGAGCAACCTGGGTGGCCGTATCCAGATTCTGGTCAGGTCCCCGGATGGCGGCTACCAGGGTTATAACGGCATGACCGAGGTGCCGGCCACCTATGAGGCTCCGGTAGAACCGGTCAACCAGGGATACGCAACGGTTGCCACACCGGGTGTCGTGGCGGGACTCGCTCGGCTGCATGCGGAACACGGCTCACTGCCCTGGTCTGTCTTACTGCAGGAACCGGCTCGGATAGCGCGCGAAGGTTTTGCGTTGCTGCCCGGAGCTGCGGCTCGTCATGAAACCGGTCTGGATCTGTTTAAGGACAATCCGGGATTTCAGCAGGTATTCATTGAAGGTGACGGCAGTGCCTACGACGCCGGCGATATTTTGAAACAACCAACCCTGGCACGTACGATCACCCGCCTGGCCGAAACCGGCGCCGACGATTTCTACCGGGGTGAGATCGCACAGCAGATCGCCGCCGACATGGCTGCAAACGGCGGGTATGTAAGCGCCGAGGATCTGGCCGCTTACAGAGTTCTCGACGGTCGCTATATCACTACGCGCTATCGCGGATACGACATTCACACCCTTGCGGCACCAGCAGGTGGCGGCCTGGTCGTGAAGGCGCTCAATATCCTGGAAAATTTCGACATGGCAGCGCTTACGCAAGCGCAGTGGGCAGCGGTCATGAACCAGGCGCTGGCGCTAACGATCAACAGCATGGCCGATGACCGGGCGGAGCCAGACCTGGATCACGTCGCAGACAAGGCCTGGGCTGCACGACAGGCTGCAAGTATCAGGATACCGCCTGCGACTTCGGCTTCGGCCGCGATGACTTCGCCCATGGAGAAACAACATCTGCTCTCGTCAGCCACCGACTGGAGCGGCAGTCACTGGGGGCAAGACAGCCATCACACTTCCCATTTCACCATCGCCGACTGCGACGGGCGCATCGTGAGTATCACGCAAACGGTGGGTCCGCTGTTCGGTGCGAAAGTCATTACCCCGGAACTGGGTTTTGTATACGCGGCCACCATGGGCAGTTACCTGTCGGCAGCAGATCAGACGCCGGGTTCGCGGCCTCGCACAACCATCGCGCCCACGGTTGTAACCCGTAATGGCGAAGTGGTTCTGGCGCTGGGTGCCGCCGGTGGTATCCGCATCCTGTCGGCGATCGTGCAGACCATTTCGCGACACCTGGATCAGGGACATGATCCGATCACAGCCGTGGCACTGCCGCGAGTTCACCCGGTGCGAGGCGAGACGGAATCGGGTGAGCGCACGACCTACGCCGAAAAGATGAATCTCGAAATGACCCCCGAACGAGGTTGGCCGATTGCCGTTGCGGAGGCTCTGAAAACAGCTGGCTTCCAAGTCACGTCAATAGACCTGCACGCAGCTTTTGGCCGCGTGCACCTGGTGGCGCGTATAGGTGACGCCTGGCAGGGTGTGGCTGACCCGGATTGGGAAGGTACGGCCATCGGCACGAGCTGCGGGTACAAGTGAGCTGGTATTACTAAGCGCTGAATGATCGAAGCAATATTTACATTGACGGTTGCAACTGCTGTGTT
>CAYTNO010000489.1:0-2048 GCA_964439125.1 uncultured Woeseiaceae bacterium
CACCGGGTGGGGGCACCCGATTTGTGGTGAGTTTGCCCTCAACGGCGGTGAAAGCAGAATGAGGCCGGGTCTTGCGACAATGTTGTGCGGTGTATCACGCAAAAATTCGCCCGGAATTGGTTAAATAATCAGATGAACACCGAAGTCCAGCCCGCTCCCGAGGCTGTGAAACAGCCCGAATTCGGGGTGCTGATCGTTGACGATGACGCCAGTATCCTTGGCGTCGTGTCCGAGGTCCTCGAGGACGATGGTTACGTCGTGACGACCGCAGGCAGCGGCGAAGAGGCGGTGGCTATTTTGAGGGATAAACAGTTTTCGCTGGTTATGTCGGATATCCGGCTACCGGGCATTAACGGTGTTGAAGTATTGGAGCACGTTAAGCGAGTGAGCCCTCGCACCAACGTCATAATGATCACCAGCCATGCCTCGTTAGAAACGTCTGTCGATGCGATTAAACACGGCGCCTACGACTACCTGATGAAGCCATTCGAAGACCTATCGCTCATCTCGAGTGCGGCGAAACGAGCAATTGAAGCCTTCAATCTCGAGACCGAGCGCTCACAGTTGATTCGTTCCTTGAAACTGTCTAACAAAGAGCTCGCTCGATTGAACGGGGTACTTCACGGGCTGGCAGTTCGTGACGGACTGACAGAGCTTTACAATCATCGCTATATAAACGAGCTCTTGGACAAACACTTCGAAAAATCTGCTATCGAAGGAGCTGATCTCGCCGTGATCTTCATCGATGTCGATCACTTCAAGATATTCAATGATGAACACGGACACCAAAACGGCGATGTTTTGCTAAGAGAACTCAGCGCATTGATGCGCGAGAATTCAAGAAACAAGGACATCGTTGCACGATGGGGTGGTGAGGAGTTTGTGATTGTTTGTCCGACCACCGATGACAAAACTGCCACCGTTCTGGCAGACTCTCTTCGAAGCTCGATAGCAGGCCATCCCTTCATGAATGGGACTCTGCAATGCAACGCCAAGGTCACTATCAGTGCGGGAGTTGCTTCGCGCCAAAAATATTCGACCAAGTCCGCCCTAATCGAAGCCGCCGACTCGGCGCTCTATCAGGCGAAGGAAAGCGGCCGCAACAAGGTTTGTACGGCGAGCTAGCCGGCCTGTCGGGTGCGAATTAGTAATCAAGCCGCTACTGGGGGCTGATACAGACTACGGCAGTGCTTTTCCCATCGAATCAATCGTTTCTGCCACAGTTATTCTCGCCCAAACAGGTTGATCACGTAGCCGGTCGCAAAGAACGCGAACGCCACCAGGCTGATGGGCGGCAGGCCGCCATGCCAGCCGGCGGGCTTGAGCCAGCCCTCATAGCCCATGAAGAACAAGTGCGCTGCACCACGTTCGTAGAGGCGTACCCAGGCGAGTGACATGGATATAGTGGAAAGTGAGTATGGAAAAAGCTCGCCTTCGACCGCAGAATTAGTCCAGAACTTCGCCTGATCTATGTCCAAGAATTATGGAATTAGTGTGTCCAGCGGGCAATCTCCCGTCACTCAAGGCTGCCGTCGACAACGGGGCAGACGCCGTCTATCTCGGTTTCCGGGATGAGACCAATGCGCGCCATTTTGCCGGGCTTAACTTCAACGACAAGCAGATAGAGCCGTGCCTGGCTTATGCACGCAGCCATGGAACAAAGGTCTATGTCGCAATTAATACGTATCCGCAACCAGGCAACTTCACGAAGTGGGAAAGAGCTGTCGACAAGGCGGCTGAACACGGCGTAGATGCCCTGATACTTGCAGACATCGGTGTTATGGAATACGCCGCCGAGAATTGGCCCGAGCTACGCTTGCACCTCTCCGTTCAGGCATCGGCGACCACCCATGAAGCGGTGCGCTTTTATGCCGAGCAGTTCGGGGTTCAGCGCGCAGTGATTCCCAGGGTGTTGTCGGTGAAGCAGGTGGAGGCCCTGGTCAACAATAGCCCGATTCCGATTGAGGTATTTGGTTTTGGCAGCCTGTGCGTGATGGTGGAAGGCCGTTGCTATCTTTCTTCTTACGTAACAGGGCAGGGCCCGAACA
>CAYTNO010000490.1:0-2041 GCA_964439125.1 uncultured Woeseiaceae bacterium
GCGTCGTGCTGCCGATGACCGTGAGCCGTTTGCGTTGGCGGTGGTTGCGGGACTTCGTCGGCCGGACGAGGGTAAACCAGCCCGGAGAGATCCATGTGCAGCCACGCCCACGAGCGGAAAAGCTCGAAGGGGAACAGCGTGCGGATGCCGAAACGTTCTAGTTTCAGCCAGCCGCGTTTTTTCGTCGTTGCCGTAAGGACAAATATTTTGCTTTCGCCCGGCTGTAAGTCCTGAACATCGCTATCCACGGTGTCTGTGTTCAGGCCGATGCCATGCCGTGCGCTCTTTGAGCGATTTGTGATTGCAATGCGGAACTTGGCTGACTGGCCGGCGAACACGGGTTCGATGCCCGCGAAACTTAGTTCAAGGCCAACGATGTTGCGTTGGCACTGGTGCATGGAGACAAAGCCAAGGCCGGCGAGTATAAACGTGAGCACAAACGACAGGTTGTTGTTGTAGTTCATCGAACCCAACAGCATTGCGAAGGTCATCAAACCAAATATGAGACCGACACCGGTTGGAAGTATGTAAACGCGGCCGGGTCGCAATGCAGTGACTGCCGGATCTATGCCCTGGCGCTCTTTGGCCCAGCGACCGACACGACGCCTTGCGGCTGCCGATAGTTTGGGTGCTAGCCCGATCTTAGGGAATGGCCACGGAATCGAGGACATGTTGGCAAAGTTCGGCAGCGGTGCGGTGAGTTGTATTGCTGGCCGGCTTCAAGCGGTGTCCCGCAATTGCCGCAAACACAGCCTGAATGTCGTCTGGATATACGCCGCTGTGATTCTCGACGAACGCGCGTGCCTTCGCCGCGGCCACAAGAGCTAAAGAGCCGCGCGGTGACAAACCAATATCGATGTCAGGTGACTCACGCGTTTGTCTTACCAGCGCCTGGATGTAGTCGACGAGCGGTTCACTCATGTGAACATTTGCCGCCGCTTTTTGCAGACTCTGCAACGCTTCTGGCGACGCGACCGCGTCGATGTCTTCGAGCATCGTGCGCCTGTCGGCGCCGGTTATAAGTTCGCGCTCGCTTTCCTCATTTGGGTAGCCGAGTTCGAGGCGCATCAGAAAGCGATCAAGTTGCGATTCCGGCAAGGGAAACGTGCCGATCTGATCGGCCGGATTTTGCGTTGCGACAACGAAGAACGGTTCGGGTAGACGGCGCGTATTTCCGTCGACAGAAACCTGGTACTCCTCCATAGCTTCGAGCAACGCGCTTTGTGCTTTTGGTGTCGCTCGGTTGACCTCGTCAGCCAAGATCAGTTGCGAGAAGATCGGGCCAGGTTGGAATTCGAACTCGCCCTTGTTCTGGCGAAAGATGGATACTCCGACGATATCGGCCGGGAGCAGGTCGCTCGTAAACTGGATGCGACGGAAGCTGAGACCCAGAATTCGGGCAAGTGCATGAGCAAGCATGGTCTTGCCGAGTCCAGGCAGGTCCTCTATCAAAAGGTGGCCCCTGGCCAGAAGACACGCCAGGGCTAGGGCGATCTGGTCGTCCTTGCCAAGGATGATGCTGCCAAGCGCCTTCTGCGCTTTGACTAGCACCGCCCGATCCGCGTCTTCGCCGACGGGAAGTTGTTCCAGAGTATTTCCGCTCTGCATGCGAGACTCCTGGTTGATCGGGTGCGAAGCCCCGACGAACGATTATGCCTGCTATCGTCGCGGAAGCCCTGTCAGAATGCACTCAATACCGGCCAGTTTGTGATGCAGTGCTCAGATTTGTGCGCGTCTAGCTAAGGTCGGCCAGTTTTTCGAGTTGCTCGTTTAGCTGCGTAATTGTCTTTTCGAAATCTGCAGCGCGCTGCTTTTCCTTTGTGACTACGTCAGCGGGAGCATTGTTCACGAACTTTTCGTTGCCAAGTTTGCCGTTCGTGCGGGCGAGATCGACATTGACTTTATCAAGTTGCTTTTCCAGCCGGGCTCTTTCGGCATCGACATCGATAACGCCTTTCATTGGCACGAGCAGGCGCAGTTCTCCCAACAGTGCAGTGGCGGCTGCCGGTGGTTCCTCGTCAGCGCCGAGTACCGTGACAGA
>CAYTNO010000491.1:0-2041 GCA_964439125.1 uncultured Woeseiaceae bacterium
ACCGAAAAGGGGCCTTGACTACGGACGGATTCGAGGGGTCCGGCGCCGATTGGCTCGATCGTTACAAAAAATACATCAACGACGGTGCCACCATTGTTTCGAATCCGCACAAAGTGTACGGGCCGGAAACGAATGACATGGTATTGCAACTTCGCAAACGCGGCATCGACAAAGTCATCCTCGGCGGCATGTCTGCGAACCTTTGCACCGAATCCCATATGCGCGAGCTCATAGAGCAGGGTTTTGAAGTTGCTGTGGTATCCGACGCAACGGCCGCCGCAATTGTTGAAGAAGGCAATGGCTACGAATCTGCCCTGGTGAATTTCCGATTCATCGCTAACACGGTGTGGACAACTGAGCAGGCGCTACAAAAGATTCAAAGCATGAATCGGAAGGTTGGCAGTAACGCCACTACGGCGAACTAGGAACACCTATTGTGCGGCCGTATTCGTACGACCGCGTCTTTTCAAGAAGAGAAAGAAATCATGACTCATCGATTCGCAGACATCGCATTTACTGACAGCGTAAAAGACGCTCAGGAGTATTTTGGGTCGCGCGCGCATAACCAACGCTTGCAGGAAAACTTTGGCCCGAATGACCAACTCACTCTGAGAGAAATCGAATTCATTGCGCAGCGCGACACTTTTTACCTTGCAACGGTTAGCGAGACGGACTGGCCTTACGTGCAGCACCGCGGTGGCCCACCTGGGTTCTTGAAGGTCCTCGGGCCGAATCAGCTTGCGTACGCGGACTTCCGCGGCAATACACAATTGATCAGTGTCGGAAATATTTCGAAAAACGATCGCTGCTCGTTGATCCTGATGGACTACCCCAATCGCCGTCGACTGAAAATTCTCGGCCACATGCGTATAGAAGATGGCCGCTCGGCTGAAGTCACCGACCTCTCGAAGGTGGAGTTACCGAGCTACAGGGCGCAGGTAGAGCGTGTCGTATTTATTGATGTAGTTGCGTTTGACTGGAATTGTCCTCAGCACATCACACAAAGGTATACGGAATCCGAAATTGAAGCGCGGGCCGATCGCTCGCGTGGAGATTAGAAAAAGTGCCGGAAATTGGACCGGCGCTATTTCTATTTTGGGTAGATCGAACATTAAGCAAGTTAATCAAAACTGAAACTGGAGAGTAATCATGAAAATCAAGCACATCATAGCTACATCGCTTTGCGCACTGTTGCCGCTATTTGCTGGAAACGCCTCAGCAGATGCGGAGCCTACATTGTGGGGAATCTACGGCGCACATAACAGGCACGACTGCCCTGTCAACAATCGCGAAACCGCGAAAGAGGTCATCACGATTAGCCAAACGGATCTTGTTCCTTTGATGGAGAAGTACGGAGTCACCAACATAGTAGATATGTACCACTCCGGGCTCGAGCACACACTCGTTTGGGTTGTCGAGACATCGAGGCCACATGATCTCGAAGAATTTACGATCGAGCTCGGTGTTGCCCGCTGGAATGACCTCAAATTTGTTCCGGAGCGCACATTTGCTGATGTTATTCGCGACGTCACGGCGATCCACGGCTTACAAGAGTGGGCGCCTGGCGACGAGTAATGACCGGAGCGGTTTATCGTCGGGTCGTCTGGCCCGACGACGCCGGAGGCACCGATACCGGCCCGAATCCCTATGAACTGCTGCTCGGGTCTCTTGCCGCATGTACCTGCGTGACAATTGCCTGGTATTGCCAGTTCAAGAAACTGCATTTGGAGTCTGTTAGCACGAGCTACGATTTTTCACGCGTACACGCGGATGACTGCAAGGAATGCGATATTCGCGAAAGGGGTTTCATCCAGAGAATTACAAGTAACGTTCATATCAAAGGAAACTTCGATGACACACAGCGTACGCGGCTTGCTCAGATCGCGGAGCGCTGCCCAGTTCATAAAACACTTGCCCGCGGCGTTGTGTTTGAAGACAACGCAACGTTTGGCAATGGAGACGAATGATGCACGGTCATCATCACACACACAGCACTCATTCATCCGACACCGCATCAAAACTGAGTCTCGCTCACAGCGCT
>CAYTNO010000492.1:0-2018 GCA_964439125.1 uncultured Woeseiaceae bacterium
AGACTCGTTGATCAGCGGGCCCATGAGTGTGTTTTCGTCCAGAGGATCTCCGATTCGCACCTGTCCATACGCTTTTAGGAGGGCGCTCTTCAACTCCTCGTAGCGTGACTTATGAACGATTACACGACGTGTTGAAGTGCAACGCTGACCTGCTGTGCCGATCGCGCCAAACACAATTGAAGGAACTGCGATATCGAGATTCGCGTGCTCGTCGATAATGATGGCGTTGTTGCCGCCGAGTTCGAGCAACAGTTTGCCCATTCGGGCCGTGACTTGACCGCCAATCTTCTTGCCAACGCCGCAGGATCCGGTGAACGAAATCAGGTGAACGCGCTTGTCTTCGACGAATTTCTTCGACAACTTGTGGCTGGAGTCGTCGTTAAACAGGAAGAACAATGGCGGCAAGTCCAAATCGGCTAGTGCTTCATTGACGATTTTCTGCACCGCGATGCCACACAACGCAACATTCGATGACGGTTTCCAGATGTTCACGTTGCCGCAAATTGCCGCGATGCAAGAGTTCCACGCCCAGACAGCGACCGGGAAATTGAACGCGGTGATCGTGCCTATGATCCCCAGCGGGTGCCATTGCTCGTACATGCGATGTTGTGGTCGTTCCGAATGCATCGTATTGCCGTACAGCATGCGTGACTGGCCGACAGCGAAGTCGGCAATGTCGATCATCTCCTGGACTTCGCCATCGCCTTCCGCTTTGATCTTGCCGTTTTCGAGTGCGACGAGGCTGCCGAGCGCATCCTTGTTGTCTCGCAAGGCGTTGCCGATCAGGCGCACGGCGTCGCCCCGAACGGGAGCCGGTATCTTGCGCCAAACCAGGAAAGACTCTTGCGCTTTTCGGATCAGGGTCTCGAATTCCTCAGCGTTTGTGCTACGCACGCTGGCGATGACGTCACCGTTTGCCGGGTTTATGGACTTAATCAGATCAGCGGAAGTGTCTTCGCTGCTTTCACTGCCGTACCAGGTTCCTGGGTTGACGGCCTCAAGGCCCAAGCTGTCCAGTATTCTTTTCATCGTTTCACTCTCCTGTTACGCGCTGATGACCTGTTTCGCCGCGAGCAATCAGCTCCGCCGATTCGATGTTGGTTCCGCCATGGGCATAGGCCCGGCCAAAGCGATTCTTGAGAATATCCGCAAGCCGGAATTGCTCCTGTGCGACGAATCCTGCGTAGTCACCCGGTTTCGACAATACAAGATCCAGAACGCTGCACAATCCCGAAGCGGTTGTGACTTGTATGGCTGACCACAAACGTCCCGCAACAACCTGTGGATACACTTTGTTAACGTAGTTCTCTTCACGCAACTCACCGTCCTGGTTCCCGGTGACCGCCACGTAGATGACAACGACGTCCTGCAAGGTTTGTGGAACTGCATTCTCGAGAATGCGTTTCAAGGTGCCGCGATCGTGATTCAGCTTCAGGCCATTCATTAAAAGCCGCATCTGCTCGCAATGGCCCGGGTAACGAATCGTCTTGTAGTTCATTGTGGTGACACGGTCACCGTAGGTTTCGCCAAGTGAGCCCAGGCCACCGGACGTGTTGAACGCCTCGTAACGCGTGCCATCAATTTCGATCTTCTCGAGGCCTTCCAGCGGAAGAACGTCAACTTCATTGCCGTCGACGATGCTCTGGCACAGATTGCCATATTCATTGATGACACCATCGGTTGACCAGGTCAGGGAGTACTTGAGCACGTTGTTCGGATGCTGAGGCAGAGCTCCGACGCGTAACTTAACCGACGCCAGCGTATCGAAATGCTGGATCAGTTCGTTAGCGGCGATGCTGATAAAGCCCGGTGCGAGACCGCATTGCGGCGCGAACACCTTTTTGGATCCTTCAGCCAGTTTTCGAACGTCTTCCGTGACTGCGACATCTTCAGTTAGATCGAAGTAGTGAAGGTCTTCTTCACGCGCGACTTCTGCCACAGTGCTATTGCAGTAGTACGGCAAACTGGAAACTACGGCGACAGGCCTGTGTTCGCGAACATGTTTGCTCAGTGCTGCC
>CAYTNO010000493.1:0-2006 GCA_964439125.1 uncultured Woeseiaceae bacterium
TCTCAAAAATTCAAGAAATAGACGGAGGGTTTTACGATGCTCGAGGCCCATCAATTTCACGGCACGAGCTGTGTTTGCTGGTTCATCTGCATCCAGCCAGCCTTTTGGATTTCCCGTATCAACTGCGCAGAACCGGCAGGCTCGGGTACACACCGAACCAAGCACCATGATGGTGGCCGTGCCGGCATTCCAGCACTCGCCGACATTGGGGCACATCGATTCTTCGCAGACGGTGCTCAGACGTTGATCTTTGACGATCTTCTGAACGGATGAGAAGCCGCTACCTGACGGCATTTTCGCCCGCAACCATCCGGGCTTCTGACCCCTGGCAATCGGCTCGGCATCACGGCGCGTTTTTACGCCGTTCTTAATGGCCGATATGCCGTCGTCGGTCTTGTACTTACTGCCGCTTTGGACGATCGGGACGCCGCGGAACTCTTTGTCGGTGCTACTGCTCATCCTGGGGTGCTGCATCGCAGAAAAAGGGCAGGCATTGTCGCACAGATTTATTCAAAAAAAATCCCGGCCGTAGCCGGGAGAGTCAGGGGGAATCGGTGCTGCGCCAGAAGAAATCTAGTGCAATCTTGACCAGCTCACGAGCTTCACAGCGTTTTTCTGCAGGTCAAAGTTGCGGGCCAATACGGCCTCTATGTCACGCTCATTCTGGTCCATATCCATTGGCTGGCTTAACTCCACCACGCCGCTGAATTCGTTGCCGCCGCGGTAATCTGCGTCGGTCAATATGAACTGCGTGTAGTACTTCGCGGACATGGGTCAAGATTACCCCGGCCTCTGGTTCTCAACTGTGAGCCAAAGCACAAAATACAAATTCGAGGTAAGATCATTGATTATGTTGCACTGCCGCAATCTCTCCGGTCGCGCAAATGGCTTGCGCAGCGTAGAATCCGCGCAAATTGACGACGCGGCGCACAGATTTCGCGCCGCAGCATATGTAATATCGGCTCGTAACTGCCTATCGCTTGGGCAGTTTTTCGAACCAACCACGCAGGAAACGAGCACATGGCTAAAAAGACGGGATTCGCACGTAGCTTCCTGATCGTTGCACTGCTGCTGGGCGCAGGCACCGCAGCGGCTCAGGACGAGCTCAGAAACACATTCTTTAAAGACGCTGACGCAGCCAAGACTGCCGCGGATGCGGCTGACGCACAATTGCTCGCGCCGCGCAGCTACGAACGCGGCATGAGTGAGTACAAGGCCGCCGAGGTCGCACTCGAACGCGGTCGGAATATTGAGACCGTTCGTTCAAATGCTGCCGATGCGACGCGTTACCTCAAAGCCGCATCGAAGGCCGCTGAGCTGGCGTCGACAGCGCTCGCGCAAGTCATGAAGAGTCGCCAGGACGCTGCGAATGCCCGCGCACCGGAATTGTCATCGGAAATCTGGCAGACGGCACAACGCAAATTCGGTGATGCGATTCGTATGCTCGAGCGCGGTGACCTGAAGAATGCGAAGCGCCGCGAAGTCGAGGCGACCAGCCTGTACCGGGACGCCGAACTCGTCGCTATCAAGGCGCAGTACCTGAGCGAAACGCGTCGCCTGCTTGCGGATGCCGACCGCGCGCGCGTCGGTCGCTACGCGCCAATAACGCTAGGCAAGGCCAAGCAATTACTTGCCAACGCCGAACGCGAACTCAATGAGAACCGATACGATACCGACCTGCCCCGCAGCCTTGCACGGCAAGCCAATTACGAAGCTAAACATGCGCTCTACCTTTCGGAAGTAGGCCGCAAGGTCCGCGATCGGGATATGACCGCCGAACAGCTCGTATTGGAGTGGGAAAAGTCGCTACGTGAAGTGGCAGGTGCTGCCGACATCGTGCCTGATATGGAGCAGGGCCCCATCAACCTGCAACAGTCACTGGTCGCCTATATCGACCAGATGCGCAACGATAATCAGGCACTCGGCCAGCAAAAGGCTGAAAACGAAACGCGCCTATCTGACATGGAAGAGGAGATGCGAACGCTCGACGAAAGACTTGGCGGTGC
>CAYTNO010000494.1:0-2006 GCA_964439125.1 uncultured Woeseiaceae bacterium
TGGTGCAGATGGTGTCCCACGGTTTGATCTCGGGCGCCATGTTCCTCTGTGTTGGCGTCTTGTATGACCGCGTTCATAGCCGGCAGATCGTCGATTACGGTGGTGTTGCCAACACCATGCCGGTTTTTGCGGCGTTCATGGTGCTGTTTTCCATGGCTAATGCGGGGCTGCCCGGAACGTCCGGTTTCGTCGGCGAGTTCATGGTGATTATTGCGAGCTTCAAGGCCAACTTCTGGTTCGCGTTTCTTGCAGCATCGACGCTCGTAATCGGAGCTGCCTACACGCTTTGGATGGTCAAGCGGGTTATCTACGGTGAGGTAGCTAACGACAACGTTGCTGAGCTCGAAGACCTGAACATTCGCGAATTCGCTGTGCTGGCGGTGCTTGCGATTGCGGTGTTGTTGATCGGTCTGTGGCCGGCGCCGCTTGTAGACATGATGAACGTAACGATTGATCAATTGATCCAGCAGATAGGGCACTCCAAGCTATGACCTTGATGGACTACATTTCAGCCGCGCCTGAGATGACCCTGTTGGGCTTGATCTGCGTGGTGCTGATAGCAGACTTGTTCGTCGATGATGAGCATCGCGTCCTGACGTTCTGGATGAGCATCGCTGCACTGGGCATTACGATGTGGTCGTTGCTCGCGACGGCACCGACAGAGCGTCTCGTTCTGTTCGACGGCAGCTACGTTACCGACCCGTTGTCACAGGTACTAAAAGTCACCGCGGTTGGCTTCGTCGGAATCGCCTTTTTGTATGCCCGTGACTATCTGAGAGCCAACCAGCTGCACAAAGGTGAGTTCTACGTACTCGGATTATTTGGTTTGCTGGGCATGATGATCATGATCTCGGCGAACAGTCTGTTGACGATGTACCTGGGCCTGGAAACATTGGCGCTGTCGTTGTACGCGCTGGTTGCCATCGACCGTAACAACGTCACGTCGGCAGAGTCGGCGATGAAGTACTTTGTGCTGGGTGCCATTGCGTCCGGCTCATTGCTATATGGCATTTCATGGGTCTATGGCGTCACAGGCACGCTAAAATTTGACGAAATCGCGATGGTTCTGGCAGCGAATCCGGCATTGAACAGCCTGCCGTTGTGGTTCGGCCTGGCGTTTCTGATTGTCGGCATCTCATTCAAGTTCGGCGCCGTTCCGTTCCATATGTGGCTGCCGGACGTTTATCAGGGTGCTCGCACTCCGGTAACGCTTTACATCGCGTCTGCACCAAAACTCGCAGCACTGGCATTCACGTTGCGGGTGCTGTTCGACGGACTTGGCGGGCTGCACGATGTCTGGGCCGATATGATCATGGTTGTTGCCGTGCTGTCGTTGCTGGTTGGCAATGTCATTGCCATCGCGCAAACGAACATCAAGCGCATGTTGGGTTACTCCACCATCGCTCACGTCGGTTTCATATTGCTTGCCGTATTTTGCGGTAACGACAAGGGCAACGCCGCGGCGCTTTTCTACACACTGACCTATATCGTTGCCGCGGCCGGTGCATTTGGCATTGTCATCCTCCTGAGCAGACGTGGCTTTGAGGCGGAAAACCTGTCGGACTTCAAAGGCCTGAATGCGCGCAGCCCATGGTTTGCCTTAATGATGATGTTCCTGATGTTCAGCCTGGCGGGCGTACCGCCATTCATTGGCTTTTTTGGCAAATTGAACGTTATCGATGCGGTGCTGAGCTCAGGTTATCCCGGGTTGGCAATCCTCATGGTTCTGGCGTCTGTCGTTGGCGCGTTCTACTACTTGCGCGTCATCTGGTACATGTATTTCGAGCCGGCCGAGGACAAGGCCGTTTTGCAGTCCAGTGCCGATACGCGGCTGGTGTTAAGCCTGAATGGCCTTGCGGTGCTGGCCCTCGGAATCGTGCCCGGGTGGCTTTGGACACTTTGTTCGCAAATAGCCTTGTCAATCCGCTAGGTTGTCAGTATATTCCGCTCCTGCCGATGCGGGGTGGAGCAGTCTGGCAGCTCGTCGGGCTCATAACCCGAAGGTC
>CAYTNO010000495.1:0-2004 GCA_964439125.1 uncultured Woeseiaceae bacterium
CATGGGTGTTTCTTACGCATGCCTGCTCGCACAGCACTTCGGTGGGACAAACACGGGCGCACATGCCGCCCATGATGTTTTCCCGAAGAATGGTTTGAGCCGAACCGCGAATATTGTCGCTGCGAATCTTCTGGATGAAGCTCGGAATGTCGATGTCGGTCGGGCAAGCGGTTGTACAGGGCGCGTCATAGCAAAAGTAACAACGGTCAGCCTCGATCAATGCTTCCGGTCGCGATAGCGGTGGGTGCAGCTCGCCGAAATTCTTGTCGATCTCGTTTTTGTCGAGACGATGCGGTCGGATGTGTGTGCGAGATTGGGCCATCGTTTGAGTCCGTGTACGCTTAGCGCTGAACCGGAACGGGTTCCGCCAGCTTGGTCTGCTTTTGCAGTGCGTCGTAGAACGGTGCGAATGCCGGGCGATCGACGTAACGGCCGGCACCACGCTCAACATTGAGCTGACCATCGGCGAAGACGACCTTGCCGCGGCTAATCGTGTGCGATGCGCAACCTGTAACAGTCATTCCCTCGAAGATGTTGTAGTCAACTTTCTGCTGATGCGTTTTCGCAGAAATAGTCTTCGTGGCAGCCGGATCCCAGACGACGATATCGGCGTCGGCCCCAACGGATACAGTTCCTTTGCGCGGATAGATGTTGAATATCTGCGCGGCGTTGGCAGATGTGACTTTGACGAATTCGTTCATTGTCAGCCGGCCGGTATTGACGCCCTGATCCCACAGGACTTCGAGGCGATTCTCGACGCCACCGGTGCCGTTCGGGATCAGTCGAAAATCATCTTTGCCCATGGCTTTCTGATCGGCGCAGAAACAGCAATGGTCAGTTGCCGTTGTCTGCAGGTTGCCCGATTGCAGGCCGTGCCACAGTGCTTCCTGGTGTTCGCTGGATCGAAACGGTGGGCTCATGACGTGGGCGGCCGCTGTATCAAAATCCTTGTGGCGATAGACGGAGTCGTCAATCATCAAATGACCGGCAAGCACCTCACCAAATACGCGTTGACCTTCGTTACGGGCGCGGGTTATAGCCTCGAGCGACTGTTTGCATGAGTTGTGCACGATGTAGACCGGCACTTTCAGAACCTCGGCAATGCGAATTGCGCGATTGGCCGCTTCCCCTTCGACTTCGGGAGGCCGCGACAGGGGGTGAGCTTCAGGGCCGGTCATGCCTTTCTCGAACATCTCTTTTTGCAAGCGGAATACGAGCTCGCCGTTCTCGGCATGGACGGTTGGTATTGCGCCAAGCTCGAGTGCCCGCGAGAAACTGTTCACGAGAATTTCGTCGTCGGCCATGATGGCGCCCTTGTACGCCATGAAATGCTTGAAGCTGTTAACACCGTGCTCGCGCACGAGTGTTTCCATGTCAGCGTGTACCGAATCGTCCCACCAGGTAATTGCGACATGCAGGGAGTAGTCGGCAACGGACTTCTCGGCCCACTCACGCCACTGTTGATAGGCTTCCATGACGTTTTGTTGCGGGTTGGGGATAGCGAAGTCGATGATCATGGTTGTACCGCCGGCGAGCCCTGCGGCGGTTCCCGAATAGAAATCTTCGGTCGTTACGGTTCCCATAAACGGCAACTGCATATGCGTATGTGGGTCTATGCCGCCGGGCATGACGTACTGGCCACCGGCGTCGACAACTGTCGCGCCTTTCGGCGCCTTCAGCCCTTCGCCAACCGCGGCAATTAAGCCATCTTCACAAAGTACGTCTGCGCGGAATGTACGATCCGCATTAACGATGGTGCCACCTTGAATTAGTACGCTCATGATGAACTCCGAATCTCATTTCTTGCGACAATGTAATAAATCAGGCCACCCAGTATAGAGCCTGTGAACCAGCCGTAGTCGTAAAACCAGCTCAGCTCGCCGGTCGTAATGGCAATAACAGTCAGTCCAACAGGAATTAAGAACGCAGTAAAGCCCGCTTTGTTCCATGCCGGATAGCCGGCGTTATCCTGGTACAGGGCCAGAAGGTCATACGATTGCTTCT
>CAYTNO010000496.1:0-1999 GCA_964439125.1 uncultured Woeseiaceae bacterium
CCTGCGGTACACGGGATCAAAACCCGATGCCTTACCACTTGGCTACGCCCCAATACGCTTACTGTGCGGCGCAATTGTGTTACGGGGTACCTAAGGTGTCAACGCTAGTCAAAAAACACCCAGTGATCGATGACCAATCGCACTCTGGTATCGGCATTTTCTGCCGTCAGCACCCTGGGCATAAGCTGCCCGCCACCCTCTGCATAACTGGAGATGATCACGGACCAACCCCGTTGCCTGAGTCTTTCCAGCTGGCCGTTTTCATCAAAGACCGTGTCGGCCGGCGTACCGGGATCCGGGATACCCAGCGCCCAGTAGCGCAAACTCGCCACCGGGATAGTCCAGCCATATCGAACTTGAAGCTCAGCCTCGGCATCCTCGAGGATCGTGCGCATGCCGTCCTTGTCCGTCAGTACGACTGACGCGTTATCCCCTTCGATTCTGATCGCCCCAGCGCCTAACGGGCCACTGGCAGTCGCACTGAATTGGTTCTGATCCTGGGTCCAGCGCAGTTTGCCGTTGAAACCATCGATTTCGCTGCGAACGGCAATGCGCCCGTGGAATTGCCAGTCATCCAGTGCCGCGAGCACCAACGTACGCGTTTCCCAGGCGTCGATATCGGGCAGCAGGGCGCTATTGGGAGCCGCACAACCGCACATGAGCAGCAGCGCTGCGACAGGCGCGATCCGCCCAGCGGAGTTACTCAGATTCAGGGAAAAGGCGCTCACGTGCATCTTTTAGCAGCTCGCTCTCCGGATCTTCGATGTCTGCGCTGGCAAGCAACTCCAGTGCCTCATCATTGCGTTTGAGCGCCACCAGCACTTCTACGAGATGCGCAGCGACCTCGTGATCTGGAAATTTTTCATACGCGATTTCGAGTTGCGTGGCAGCCTCGTCGTAGCGACCAAGCTTGAAAAGCACCCAACCCAGGCTATCGATGATGGCCGGGTTCTCCGGCGCAATCTTCAGCGCACTGCGAATGTACTTTTCGGCTTCGCGGTACTGTGTGGTTCGATCTGCCAGCGTATATCCCAGCGCGTTCAGGGTGGTCGCGCTATCGGGCCAGCGACGGGCTGCCTCGCGATAGGCTTTGATCGAATCCACAACCCGATCCATACGCAACAACAGCTCGGCTCTGCCGAGGACCAGCCCTTCTTCATCAGGCCGAAAGACGATCGCCTTGTCAAAGACCTCGAGTGCCTCATCATGCCGCTGCAGTGAGTTCAATAGTTGCGCTCGGGCGATCAGCATATCGATCGCGTACTGCGGATTCCTACTGCCAAAATCGATGAGTCTTTGCAGCCCTGCTTCAGGATCCTCGCCCTGAAATGCCTCAAGTGCGGCCGCCCGCCGCTGCGCGGAGACTGCGTTTTGCCCGCCTTTTACGTCGGCATACAGGCGAATCGCGTGCTCGTATTCTTTCCGGTAGTCAGCTATTTGCGCGAGGTAAAACAGAGCGTCCATGGTGAAGCGACCGCTGGCCAGGAGGTCCATAAAATCGTCCCAGGCCGCATCGAGGTTGTTCTGGCGAAAATTGATGATCGCCATCAGGCGCAACGCGTCAGTGCGTGACGGTTGCTCAAGAAGCACCTGGTTAACCTGGCTTAGCGCGTCGTCATCTCTGCCGTCTGACAACAGCATCAGGGCCAGCTCCATGCGCGCATCCGGATCCGGGTCGGGATCGTCACCAATAATGCGGGCCGTAAATTCGATGGCTTCGTCCCGTTCACCCGACAGCAACAGCGCGCGCGCATACAACAGCTTCGCTTTGAGCCAATCAGGATCGAGCTCTGCCGCTCGCTGGGCCCGCAACTTGGCATGCTCGAAATCATCCGCCTGCAAAGCCGTGGCGGCAGCAGCATAGTTTGCTTTTGCCGAATTTTTGTACGACTTGGTCAGCAGGCGCATTAATGCGTCGACGTCCTGGGGATTTTCATCAGCCAACAACGGCATCAACGACAGCAGTTGCTCCTCCGAGTGCTGCACCAACACCCTGCGG
>CAYTNO010000497.1:0-1996 GCA_964439125.1 uncultured Woeseiaceae bacterium
CGCCGGCTCGGTGATCATCGCGATGCATCACGAGCAGGACATTCGCAAGATGGGCGGCCTGCGCAAGTACATGCCGATCACCTACTGGACGGCTTTGATCGGCTCTCTTGCCCTTATCGGATTCCCCGGTTCGTCTGGATTCTTTTCCAAGGATCTATTGATCGAAGCCGTCAGAGAATCGCATTGGCAAGGGCAGGGCGCAGTTTATTGGATCGCCTACCTGAGCGTACTGCTCGGTGTTTTTGTCACGGCGTTGTATTCGTTCCGCATGTTCTTCCTGGTGTTCCATGGCGAAGAGCGCATGGACAAGGAAACGAAGTCACATCTGCACGAATCACCATGGGTGGTTACGATACCGCTCATCATGCTGGCGATACCTTCAGCGATTATTGGCTGGATCACGGTCAACGATGTGCTGTTCAATAATTACTTCGGCGACGCGATAGTTGTCAGCTCGGCGCACGATGTGCTGGCGCATATTGGTGAGAGTTTCCACGGCAGCCTGGGCTTGCTCAAGCATGCCCCGCAGACTCCGGTGTTCTGGCTTGCCGCAGGCGGCGTCTTCTCGGCCTGGTTCTTGTATCTGAAGCGACCGGATTTGCCGGCAACAATTAAAAGCAAGCTATCGGGTGTCTACACGCTTCTGGATAACAAATACTACTTCGACGACCTCTATATCAAAGGCTTCGCGGCCGGTGGTCGCAGGATTGGCACGTTCCTGTCGGAGAAAGGTGACCAGCTAATTATCGACGGCATTATCGTCAACGGGACCGCCAGGTCGGTCGGCAGGCTGGCAGGCGTCATGCGGCAAATCCAGACTGGTTATCTGTACACGTACGCGTTTGCAATGATCATCGGCATGACGTTGTTGCTTAGCTGGCTCATCTGGTTCAGGTAGCTCAGGGACAACCATGGACTTTTCACAATATCTCTTGAGCATTCTGGTCTGGTTGCCAATCATTGGCGGCATCATACTGTTGGTGGTCGGTGATGGTGGCGACTCGAAGTCGTCGAAAGCGAGCACGATGCGCATCATTGCGCTTGGAATGTCGCTGCTGACATTCGTCCTGAGCATCGCTCTTTATAAGTGGTTCGATAACAGCGAAACCGGCATGCAGTTTATCGAGCGGTTTTCGTGGATACCGGCGCTGGACGCTTATTACTATCTCGGTATCGACGGCATATCGGCTCCGCTGATTCTTCTGACAACGTTCATTACACCGCTCGTGGTTCTGACGAGCTGGGATGTCATCAAGGTACGTCCGGCACAGTTTTTCGCAGCTTTCCTGATTCTCGAAGGCTTGATGATTGGCGTGTTTTCGGCGCTCGATGGTTTGCTGTTCTACGTCTTCTGGGAAGCGATGCTGGTACCGATGTTCCTGATCATCGGCGTGTGGGGCGGCGAACGCCGCGTCTATGCCACGCTGAAATTCTTCCTGTACACGTTCCTCGGTTCCGTGTTGATGCTGGTTGCCTTCATCTACCTGTACGGGCAGACCGGCAGCTTTGACATGTTCGGCTGGATGAACGCACCGATCGGATTGACGGCGCAGAAGTTCATATTCATCGCATTCTTGCTCGCGTTCGCCGTCAAGGTTCCGATGTGGCCGGTACACACATGGTTGCCGGATGCTCACGTAGAGGCACCGACGGGTGGCTCCGTGATTCTGGCTGCCATCATGTTGAAGATGGGCGGTTACGGGTTCTTACGTTTGTCTTTGCCCATGGTGCCCGATGGCAGCGCCTACTTCTCGGGCCTCGTAATAGCGATGTCGCTGATTGCCATTGTGTACATCGGTTTTGTAGCGCTGATGCAAAAAGACATGAAGAAGCTGATCGCGTATTCATCGATCGCTCACATGGGCTTCGTGACGTTGGGCTTCTTCCTGCTCTGGTCAATTCAAAGTGGATCAGGTGCGGGACTTGGGATGACGGGCGGCATGGTGCAGATGGTGTCCCACGGTTTGATCTCGGGCGCCATGTTCCTCTGTGTTGG
>CAYTNO010000498.1:0-1994 GCA_964439125.1 uncultured Woeseiaceae bacterium
TGGCGCCTGCACCGAAGTGATCACCGTCATTGGCAATAACCAGGGCGTCGTAATTTTTCTCGGCCTCATCCAACGCGTCGCCGAGCATACTAATGACGTCAGCATCGATCGTATTCATCTTGGTATGGACCTCAAGGCAGAGACAACCGTCTCCGAGGTCGACCATCGCGGCGCCAGGATTCTCCTTGACGATGTTCTTCTTGTCTTCGTGCAAGGCCGCCAGATGGATATGCTGCGGATCCCTGGGCATCGACACGGATTTGCTGGTGCCGACGTCAAAATATTTCTTGTCCGACTCGGTGCCGGAATAGAAGGTCTTCTGACCCTTTTCCAGCATATCCAGAACCCATTTCGGCACGTCGGTGCCGTCTTTGGTCATGCGTTCGACGGATTCCGGCACGCCAATGGCGTCCCAAACCTCGAACGGTCCGAGATCCCAATTGAAACCCCAACGCATTGCGCGGTCGATATTCACAATATCGTCGGCAATCTCACCCAAACGACGGGCGGCATATGCCAGCGATTTGGACGTTACCTTCCAGGCGAATTGGCCGGCACGGTCGTCGGCATTGACCAAAAGCTTCAGTCTTTCGCCGACGTCTTCGACCTTCTTGGCCGCGCCCAACGAATCGATACGGATCTTCTCTTGCGTTCGATACTCAAGGGTCTCGGGATCCAGTACTTTGATCTCCTTGCCCTCTTTTTTGTAAAAGCCGGCTTTGGCTTTTTGGCCGGTTCGGCCACTCGCCACCAGCTTGTTGACCCAATCCGGCATGAGGAAGGTATCTCGCTCTTCATCGTCCGGTAGCGAATCGTAGCAATGCTTGGCCACGTGCAGGAACGTGTCGATACCAACGAGATCTGCCGTTCTGAATGCCGCACTAGAGGGCCGGCCCAACGGCTTGCCAACGATTTTGTCCACCTCTTCAATGGAATAACCGTCGGCTATCATCGTGTGAATGACGTGCATGATGCCGTAGATACCGATGCGGTTGGCTACGAAATTGGGCGTGTCTTTGCCGTAAACGATACCTTTGCCCAGGTCCTCACCAATGCGGGCCACTCGCGCCACCACCGCCGGATCGGTATTGGGGCCGGATACAATTTCGAGCAACCGCATATACCGAACGGGGTTAAAGAAGTGCATAACCAGAAGGCGCTTTTGAACGTCTTCCGGTAAGTCTTCCCCGATTTCAGCGAT
The DNA here is from genome assembly GCA_964439125.1 of uncultured Woeseiaceae bacterium. Taxonomy (GTDB): domain Bacteria; phylum Pseudomonadota; class Gammaproteobacteria; order Steroidobacterales; family Woeseiaceae; genus UBA1847. The sequence goes on from CAYTNO010000498.1 coordinate 1,202, forward strand.
GGAGAGACCGGACGTGTTCGAAGCGAGGATGGCGTCGGGTTTGATCACCTTGGCCACCTTGGCGAACAGACTCTTCTTGATGTCCATCCGTTCAACAACCGCCTCCACAATCAGGTCGCATTCACCGAGCCGATCCAGATGGTCGTCGAAATTTCCGGGAATAATTAATCGCGCCGCATCCGGATCATAAAACGCAGCCGGTTTGGCCTTGAGTGCGCCTGCGATGCCGTTTTCGGCAAAGCGATTGCGAGCTCTGGGATCTTTGAGCTCGTCGCCTTTCAGGTTGGGTGGCACTATGTCGAGGAGATGGGTGCGGATACCCGCCCCAGCAAAATGGGCAGCAATTCCTGCACCCATGACGCCAGCGCCCAGTACCGCAGCCGTGTCACAACGTTCCGCCATTAGATGGACTCCTGTTTCTGAGGGAGATTGAGGCTGAACTGGTCGTGCAGTTCATGACTTGAGCTCTACCTGCAACATTCTCCGGCAACGCATTTTTCTTTGATATGCGAACAAATACGGATGCTGTTGACCCGATTCTCGCTACAAATGCAGTTCGACAAGGTCGCCATCAGAAACGAGATGCTCTGGACCGACTTGCTGCCCGTCAAACACCTCGGCTCCCCAAATGCGCGCGAATTTCAAACCGAGGGCAATGTCTTTGTGCACCAGACGTGCGACATTGAGCACCGTGCCGCCACGACGCACGGTGAACGGCTTGTCAGTGACCGCCGGTTTACCCGGCGTCTTGGTGTAGACGCGGACGATCTCCAGCGCGCGAAAAAGTAAGGGT
>CAYTNO010000499.1:0-1988 GCA_964439125.1 uncultured Woeseiaceae bacterium
CTCGCGATTTTTTATTGCCTTGATGCTCTGTACACAGAACGTAAGGATAAGAGCATTCTATTTTGGCGCTCGTTACCGATTACTGATGCCGAAACCGTGGTGTCAAAGCTGTTAACGGCATGTATTGCAATACCGCTCGCCACATTGGTCGCAGTCATAATCTCGCATCTCCTGAACCTGATCATCGTCAGCATCTGGCTGGCTACCGAGGGCGCGAACCCGATGCGGTTTATCTGGGGCGCTGTACCATTGTTCGATACGTGGATTGCCGTGACGACGATATTAATCGCGGTGCCGATCTGGATGTCTCCGCTTCTGGGCTGGTTTCTGTTCATATCGGCGTGGGCAAAGCGCGGCCCGCTCCTTCGTGCAGTGTTGCCGATCGCTATCCTGCCTATTCTCGAATACATCGTTTTCAGATCGTGGACATTCGGCGAAGCAATCCTAGCCCGACTCAGTATCGTTACCATGCCGATCTTCGACTCGATCACAGAGTGGGGATTCGACGAGGACGAGCTGCAATCGATGCTGTCGGAGAATATCAGTCTGGTGTCCTGGCTGGATTACGGCAGCTTCGTGACCAGCATCGAAGTCTGGGCGGGACTTATCGTTTGCGGCCTTTTCACCACCGCAGCGATATACGTTCGGCGGTACCGCGGCGAGAGCTAAGCGGTCGGCTAGGAAGGACGACCGGAAATATTGTGCTTGCGGAGCTTGCCACGAAACTGATGGTAGCTAAGCCCCAATAGGTCCGCCGCCATGCCTTGATTGAAGCGTGCTTTCTTCAGAGCCGCTCTCAACAGATCTCTCTCGGTCTCCCTGAGCCGCTGTGGTAAGTCTGTCGGCAACAGCGGCTCCCGCTGCTCTCGACGTGCAGGAGCCCTGCTGTCCATCGCGCTGTCCATCGTATCGGCAAGCTTGAACGGCGAATCGAATGGGTCGAAAGCGATAACCGAAATCGGTTGCTCAGGGTCGCTGGATCGATACACAGATCGCTCTATGGTGTTCTTAAGTTCGCGCACATTGCCCGGCCATTTGTGCCGCAATAGTGCTGAGGCCGCTTTGGGTGCGAAACCCGGGAAATAGGCCTGCTTCATTTCGCTGACCATGTTAACGGCGAATGCGTGAGCCAACGTTAAAATATCCTCGAGGCGCTCTCGCAGCGGCGGGATCGTAATAACATCAAACGCGAGCCGATCCAGCAGATCCGGGCGGAACCCTCCGCTGGCAGCGAGAGCTTGCAGATCCGAGTTTGTCGAGCCGACGATCCGCACATCGACATGCAGTGTGTCACTGCCGCCGACCCGTTGAATTTCGCCGTACTCGATTGCACGCAGGATCTTCTCCTGCATCCGGGGCGTAATCGTTGCCAACTCGTCGAGAATCATCGAGCCGCCGTCAGCTCGTTCAAAGTGACCAATATGGGTCTGCGATGCACCAGTAAATGAACCGGCTTCGTGGCCGAACAATTCTGATTCCAGGATCGACTCTGTCAGAGCTGCGCAATTCACCTTTACAACATTCTGCTCCCAACGCCCGGACAGGAAATGCAGCCGTGAAGCGATCAGCTCCTTGCCGGTGCCGCGTTCGCCGACAACCAGTACAGGCTTGTTCAGTGGGGCTACACGGGACACATGCTCGAGCATTTCGAGAAAGGCCGGAGCCTCACCGATTATTTGCTGGCCAGATGTTGGTGTAGACATTGGTCAATTTCACCAGAGATTAGCCAAAAAAGCCAATAATTAGCGAATAACGCCATAATTGGCCACCAGGTGAAACACAGAAAATTATTCTTTTCTCTTTAAATACATAGAGTTATCGGTTTCGATGTGAGTTGGCACGGATGCTGCAGTACTAATAATGAGTTTCACCAATTACGAGGAAAAGGCCATGGGCATATTCACGAGATTCAGCGACATCGTGAACTCGAACATCAATGCAATTCTCGACAAAGCGGAAGATCCCGAGAAGATCGTGCGATTGATGAT
>CAYTNO010000500.1:0-1988 GCA_964439125.1 uncultured Woeseiaceae bacterium
ATATCATGGAGTCTGATGCACCTCCGGGCGGTGTCGGTGAGCCGGGCGTACCGCCCGTCGCACCTGCCATCGTCAACGCGTATTTCGCGGCGTCGGGCAAGCGCGTGCGTGAATTGCCGCTCAGGAATGCAGGCCTCACTTAGGGCCTGTGACCGGTTCAACCCTGGCCAGGCGCAATTCAAAGGTGGCGCGCGCGATCACCGCAGTGGATAATCGTCAGGTAACAGGTACATTTTTTGTCCGATTGGTGCGGCAAGGTTGCCAACAGTTTTTCACGCGTTGTCACGCCAATAATCGACTCGGGAGTCGTTATGAAATTACATATGCTATTGGTCATCGGGTTCGCCGCCGGCATCGTCGGTTGTGCTGAGAAAGAACAGGCGGTGCCCGAGCAGGGAAGTGAAATGAAAGCGGCTACGTCAGCGGTCGAACCGGAAGCAACCGCTGCGCAGACCAAGGATTGGATAGATTCTAAATTCATGGATCACATGCACGTGCATGCGGAGCAACTCGATGATCTTAATTTCGCCCTCGCCGACGGCGACCTCGAGGCTGCCGGGATGCCTGCCTACTGGTTGTCGCGACACAAGTCGGTCGGGGGGCTGCCGTCAGACCTGCAGCAATTCGTGATTCGCATGCGTGAGGCGGCCCGGGCCGTCGAAGAGGCGGACGACCTCGTGGCCGCAGGCGCAGCGGCAGAGCAAATCAGCGCTCAGTGCCAGGGTTGTCACGCTGCAGTGGGAGTCGTTACGGAGTAGCGATGACGCGCTGGGGTCGGCTGTTTCGCAACGCCAGGAACGATAGCAATACGATCAAAGGCAGGCCCGAGGCGCCACCACCTGATGAGGAGGCCCGATCCTCTTCGTCGTCGTCATTGTTGGCACTTGGGTCGAGCAGGTAGCTGGTGATCGAGGCGATATCGGACTGCGGCATACAGGCCAGGTAACGCATCTCACTCTCTTCTGCGATGGCCTCCCGGGTTTCGCCCGCCGAGTCACCGTTAACGTCCTCGCCCACGCGTCCTCCTGAACCATCGTTGCCATGGCAACCGGCGCAGGTGCTGACGTAGCGCCGTTCACCTGAGACCTCGCGAGAGTTCAGGTAGTCGGCCATGGCGACGATCTCCGCCTCGGACAGGCCCTGTAGAGGCTGCATTTCGGGCACGCCGTTCGGGAACACGCTGGTTCCGAAGATTGATCCTTCGATGTTACAGCTGCGCGAACCTGAAACGCGCCGCAAACCGAAAATCGTTTCGTCGACTGCGGAGCCGACCCATGGGTCGCCGTGGCAGCCGAGGCAGTTGACGTTGTAAAGCACCTCTCCGTCGCTCTGCGCGATCGGCACGCTGATGTTCACGCTGGTTGTTGCGATCAGGCTATCGAGTGCGCCGTCGTTAACCGTGAGCGATGCGGTATAAACACCTTCAGCGGCATAGGCGTGGCTCGGACTGACGCCGTCACCCATCGATCCATCACCGAAGTCCCAGAAATAGGTAATTGGGTCACCGTTGGGATCGGCCGACGCCGAAGCATCGAAGCTAAGCGTGACACCGGGTTGCCCGCTGTAAGGTCCGCCGGGATTGGCGACGGGCGCGAGATTGACGGTCGGAGCGGCGATAACTGCCGACGTGATGCTCGGTGCGCTTTCGGCCTTGCCGTCGCTGACCACGAGACGAACCTCGTAGTCTCCTGCGGCCACATACATATGGATCGGGGCGACGCCCGCACCGTTGTTACCGTCGCCGAACGTCCAGGCATAACTCAGTGGGTCGTTGTCAGTATCGCTCGAGCCGGAGCCATCGAACTGCACTGATGTGGTGCCAGCGATGCCCTCATACGTGCCGCCCGCAACTGCGACAGGCACTTCATTTGCCGGGTCCGGATCCAACGCAATCCCGGTTGGCGAGGTCCCCGGGTTCGTGCAGGCCGGGAATAGTGCAGAATCGCACCAGGCGGGTTGGGTGCTGGCGGCGATCTCGACCGAGTTGA
>CAYTNO010000501.1:0-1987 GCA_964439125.1 uncultured Woeseiaceae bacterium
CTTCAAGCGAAACTGTTCACTGCGCAGGGTCGCGAACTCTTTTTTGAGTTCGGCACGATTCCAGTAGAGGTTCAGGAGCTTGTCGCTGTCCTCCGCTGGCTTTTCCTGTGCACCGCCAAAAATGGCCGTCAAACTTGTCACTGCCAAGCCTCTTTACATAATCCCTGCGCAAAAGCGCACAGGCAAAATAGATGATTACGAATGATGGCAATTAGCGAATTGAGAGTCTCTGACTGAGTCGACAGTTTTGCGATCTACCCTGCCCTTTCAGGAGCTGCTATGCGCTTAACGCTCGAGGATCAGGTGCCCCTGGTCTGTCAGATACTCCAGCCACTTGTTCAAAAGGACGTTGCGTTGCCATCGTTCATTGAGTTCAAGACGATGTTCCCTGGCAAGACGTCGCAGTTCTGTATGCCGGTGCTCACCCGACACATTCATTGATTCAGCCAATTGACCGTCGAGATAGGCTCTGACCGTCACGTCGGGATCTGCGGTTCGACCGTTCTCATCCTCAAAAAAGTACGTCAGCGACAGCGTCACCGTGTAACGGCATCTTTCAATAATCTCGACACAGAGATCACAGTCACCCGCAACGCGTGATCGGTAACAGCCATCCAGTCGATCAAGTTCGGGAATCAACCGCAACAAACGCAAATAATTACTCTCATACAACGACATCAGGCCGACAAAACTCTTCGGCTTGATTATGGTCTGCGGTACTAATCGGCAATCGAGCAACATGGCAACAATATAGCACAGCGATTATGCCGCCCAAGGCGTGCAATTTACGTTCCGAAAACGCCGAAATCTGAATCTTTTTCAGGGTCGAACACGTCGCTCAACGCCGGTACTATCGAGAATCTGACTGGCAATTTCTTCGATCGAGAACTCAGTCGTATCGACATTCGGGATTCCGTAGCGCTTGAAGAGCTTATTGGCCTCGCGTATTTCGTAGCTGACTTGCTGCGCCGACGAGTATTTACCCATGGAGCGCCGTTCTTTTCGAATTTGGCGCAGTCGCTCGGGCGTGATCGACAAACCGTAAAGCTTGTGCTTTTGCTGGACTAGAAGGTCAGGCAACTTGCCCGATTCGAAGTCTTCGTCAGTTAATGGATAGTTGGCTGCATAAACGCCGTACTGCAAAGCAAGATACAGGCAGGTTGGTGTTTTTCCCGACCGCGAAACACCGATCAGAATGACGTCCGCCATTTCGTAATTTCGACTGGTACCGCCATCGTCGTTAGCCAGCGCAAAATTGGTCGCTTCAATGCGTTTCATGTAAGCGTTGATGTCGCTCATACCATGTGCGCGACCGGATTCATACGTAGGTTTTTGCTTCAATTCCGCCTCAAGGGGATCGAGAAAGACGTCGAATATGTCCAGGTGCAGCCCCTTCGCCTGCTTCAAAATCTTGCGAAATTCGGGTTGCACGAGCGTGGAAAATACCAACGGTTTGAGCGCGTCTTTGCCAGCCGCATCATCGATCTTGTGCACCGCTTCGAGTGCCTTGTCATCGGAATCTATAAATGGCACAGTCACATGCCGAAAGTCCCGACCGTCAAACTGCGTTAACAGGCTGTGTCCAAGCGTTTCCGCGGTGACGCCGGTCTGGTCAGACAGAAAGAATACAGTGCGTTCGTTCATAGATGAAAATTCCGAATTTGCAGCGATGACTACCACCACTGAACTAACGTCATTCGAAATCGATTGTCCATTTCCTGCGCGGGAACACAAGGGAGCATCCATTGAAGCCATATGTCATCAAGCTCGCTGAGCTTGGCATGAATGATATTGAGACGGTGGGCGGCAAGAACGCCTCACTCGGAGAAATGATCAGCAACCTAAGCGGTCTGGGCGTTACTGTCCCGGGTGGTTTCGCAACCACTTCGGCCGCCTTCAAGGACTTCCTGGGGACCGATGGGCTTGACCAACGCATCTCAGATGTCCTTGTTGATCTCGACGTCGACAACATAAATGCGCTGACGAG
>CAYTNO010000502.1:0-1983 GCA_964439125.1 uncultured Woeseiaceae bacterium
CGACGTGCCTGTCCAGCGCGTTGTAACACGTGTTGAGCCGTCCGCCAGAGAACCACCGGTAAATCGGCGCCCCGGAATCATCCAGGACCCGGTCCCAACGCTTCGTCCAATCGATACCAGCTGCCGCTGCCGCCCAGAATTCATCGGGGTCTTCGCTCGATTGCTTGTGCACGTCTTTGTAACTGCTCATGGCCGCTCCAGAAGATAGTGATTTGTCTAAGCTTAGGAAACACTCCGCAAGGAGGCCATTGGACTAAAGATGAACGGCGCGTCAGTACAAGTCGGCCAGCGTCGTTTTCTGGTACTGCTCTCGGCTGGCCACCATCGCGATTAGCAGCTCGGCCGAGGCGACTGCGTCCGTCAGACAATTGTGACCACGGTACCACGGCAGGTTGTAGTGTTTCCGCAGGTCCGGGAGGCGGAGCGAGATATTTTCGCTGAGATGATGGCGCCGTGACCGCTGACGGTGTTCGAGGGCCAGCGTGTCTATCATCGGCACCAGTAGCTTCTCAGAATATTGTTTCCTGCAGATCCGATCCAGCAAGCTTTTGTCGAGGCCCGCGTGGTGCACGACGAGCACACGCCCTGCCAGGACCTGCAGGACGCGTTCGATGGCTTCGGAGGGCCGCATGCCATCGCGTACCATCGTGTCGGTCAGTCCGTGTACTGAAGCGCTGTCACCGACGCCTCCATTCGGCTTGACGATATGCGCCTCGGCCGTTGCGAGATCGACCTTGCTATCGCGGATCAGGACCCAGCCGATGCTCAGCATGTCGGCAGTTTTTGGATTCAGGCCCGTGGTCTCAATATCCATGCAAACCAGTTCAGCATCGGTGAACAGGGTTCCGGGCGCCGGAACCGGCTGCTCAATAAAGGCCCGCAATACGGCGTCGTCGGATCGCCTGAGAGCTCCCCAACGTTGCAGTGCCAACCAGAACTGGCTCATGAAATATGGAAGCGATTAAGGAGCGCTGCCTGGCTGACGCGCACCTGCGCAAATGCCGACTTCAGGTTTTGCCTCGCCAGCGGCGACATCTCGCCGGGCGACAGGTGATTATCAGGCTTAAGACCGGCATGCATCTGCCGATTCTGGTGTTCCAGTCGCAGCTTCTCGATGAAGTCCAGCGCGTCGATCAGGTTTGCGGCATCCGTATCTGTGATCTCACCAGCTTTGGCCGCAGCCCGCAGACGATTGCGCGTGGTAATACGCATTTCACCAGCAGCGAGTGCGCGAATCCTGGCGATTTCCACGAGCGGCATGATGCCATGCAGCTTTATGTCCAGAGTGTTCTTGTGCTCGCCGGACCTCTCGAGCACGAACTGGCGAAAGAAGCCTAGCGGTGGCTGGAAGGCCATCGCGTTCTTGGCCATGAGCGCGAGAAAAATTTCATTCTTGCTTGCGTCTCCTCGAATACTGGTCTTCAACTCATCGACGAGACGTGCATCGCCGTACACGCAGCGCAGGTCGAAGAATATGTTGGCGTGCATTAACGCTTTCTGCTCGGGCACCGTGATCCAGGTCGTGAAATACTGTTGCCATACACGCAGTGATTGTCGCCACTTGGGATTCGATGCCATGACGTCGCCCGGACAGTAGACATAGCCGCAAGCGTCCAGTCCGTCGTTGACGATCTTCGCCAGCGCTGCGAAATACTCGTCGTTAGCTGCGACTGTCGCGTTATCGAGCACCAGCGCGTTATCCTGGTCGCTGCGCGCCGACTGTTCCTGGCGCCCCTGTGAACCCATCGCGACCCACGCATAGGCACACGGCGGCGCACCGAGCTGCAACTCGCCGATGCGACACAACTGCTGCGTCACCGAGTCAGTGATCGTCGTCACGAACTTGCCGAGCTGCTCACCGTTTGCATCGGTACTTATCTGGCTGGCAATCAGAGCTGGCAGGCGTCGGCAGGCGCTGATAATACCTTCGACTGTCGTTTGCTTGGCGATATCGTTAACCAGGTACAACGGGGGTTCAGTCTC
>CAYTNO010000503.1:0-1981 GCA_964439125.1 uncultured Woeseiaceae bacterium
ACTCGTACAACGTAAAGCCGGTTTGGGTTCGTTTTTTCATGCAGGCAATATACTGCGCGGGGTTCAGAGCTTCTCAGGTAACCGACGAACGGCCAGATCGGGCCGACAGGCGGTCGATTCGGGCGGCTGGAACTTAACTTAATCCGCACAGGTGTAAGGCTTTCCGCGGGTGGTCTTGAGGGTGACCCGCGGCCTGCCCGTGTAGCTTACGACCAGCGCCTTGGGCGGGATGCGCCCGGCCACGTCACAGACAACGACTGTGCCGTTCGTGGCGCGCTTCTGTGTGGCTCTGAGCGTGAATCCGCGCCGGTTTGCGGTGATTCTGACGTTTTCGCCCACGGTATGGATCTGCAGAAGGGGTTCACCGGCGTCGATCTGTGGTGGTTCGTCGCCATCGTGGTTAGCGAACATCAGCCAGCCAGACGACCAGTCCTTGCCGGGCTCGCAGCGAGTGGCATCGACACTGGGGCAAAGCGACACGACCTGTCGCCGCATGATCGACTCTTTGCGGGCCAGGTGAATCGCATGAAACAGAGCATTTATCTCGACGTGCTGGCGGTTGCGTGCGGTGACCCCGGCCAACGAGGGCAAACCCAGCCCCAGGATTAATGCAGCCAGTGTCAGGGTCATCAGCAGTTCAAACAGTGAATATCCACGGTTGAGTTTCGGCATGGCGGACCTCCTTGTCCTGCAAGCAGGGTAGGCCGCATTGCCTGCCTCGGCACGTCGCGAATCTGGGCTATAATCGGCGAATCGTCATCAACAAGGGTTCGGCAATGACTCGTGCGGTTCTCCTGTCTCTATTTGATCAGTTCGGAATTCTGCCAACGCCACAGCGTCTCGACATTGCCGCTATCCTGCTGCAGCGGCCCCAGCACATGTCAGCCGAGCACATCATCGATAAGCTCAAAGACTCAGGCAGCAAGGTATCGAAAGCGACCGTATACAACAGCCTGAATCTGTTCTCGAAGCATGGCCTGGTCAGGGAAGTCACGGTCGACCCGGTCCGCAAGTTCTACGATTCGACGACTCACTCGCATCATCACTTCTATAACGTCGATTCAGGCGAGCTGTCAGACATACCGGATGAGCAGGTTTGTTTCCAGGATCTGCCGGAGCTGCCGAAAGGTACCGAGCGTGAGAGCATCGAGGTGCTGATCAAGGTCAGGGATCGCAGCCAATAGGCGCCAAAACCCCTTTTCGGGGCGCTGCACTGCAGCTATACTTCGCGCCGCTGCCGGATTAGCTCAGTTGGTAGAGCACATCATTCGTAATGATGGGGTCAGAAGTTCGAATCTTCTATCCGGCACCATTTCCTTTCTGCTCCTCTATCCACGCCAGGATCGAGACGTGCAACATCGGTAGCGTGCTGCCGCCGAAACCGACCACCCGGTCATGAAACGCACTCAGATCAAAAGCATCGCCGAGTTCTTCTTCGGCCTGGGTCCGCAGGCGCTGAATCTCCAGCATGCCGAGCATGTAAGACGTGGCCTGGCCCGGATAGGAAATGTAGCGATTGATATCGTTCTGGATGTCTGTTTCAGACCAGGCAGTGTTGCTCATCATGTAGTCGACGGCCTGTTGCCGTGTCCAGCCCCTGGTATGCAGGCCGGTATCGATAACCAACCGCGAAGCGCGTGCGCCTTGCTCCGATAGCATCCCAAAATAATCGATCGGGTTCGTATACAGACCGAGCTCATCCGCAAGCCGTTCTGCGTACAAACCCCAACCTTCCGAAAAACCGGAATTGCCAAAATAGCGAGCGATACTATGAACCTTGTCACCCAACTCCAATGAGATCGCAATCTGCTGGTGATGGCCCGGGTATGTCTCATGATAAAGAGTGGATATCTGTGTCACACGCGAGCGGTGCAGTGGGTCAGTAACGGCAATATAAAAGATGCCGGGCCGAGTGCTGTCTTCAGATGGGCTGTGGTATTCGCCGATGCCGCTTTCGGCGAACTCCGGGTAGGGTTTGATG
>CAYTNO010000504.1:0-1977 GCA_964439125.1 uncultured Woeseiaceae bacterium
CAATAAAAAATTGCGAGAAACCACATCGCAACAAGGAATACTGTCGTATTGCCTAGCAGGAACCCGGCGAGCGCAACCCGTCGCACCGATTCCGGCACCGTTGCATCAGCGATCTTCTCAATATCGGGGTTGAATATTTCACCAAATGCGGCAACCGCTATGACCATCGCTACAGCCAGCAACGTTGTGATTGTCGCTACTGCCGCAGGTGTAATCCAGATCGAGCGATGCTCCCAAATCTCGCGTCGCACCAGCGCCAATTGGTTCATAATCATGCTGCTGCTCCTTTGACTTTCGCCACAAACAGATCTGCGACGGACGGTGTATGCAGCTCTCCGAAAGCTGCCACCTTGTCCCGGTCGATCCCCTCGAATGTCATGACTTTTTTACCGAATACATCGCGTTCATAAAGCGGCCCAAGGCTCCGCGCCTTGTCGGCGTTTTCACCGGCTGTCACGAGCTCCACGAATTTGCTTGCGACGGATTCCATGCTGGTATCGAGAAGCAAGCGGCCGTCGTTAATAAACATGATGTCTGTCATCAGGTTTTCGATTTCCTCGACCTGGTGTGTCGTAATCAGGATGGTTCGCTCGCCGTCAAAATAGTCGTTCAGCAGGTTGCCGTAAAACTCTTTACGAAAAATGATATCCAGGCCGAGTGTCGGCTCATCCAGAACAAGGAGCCGCGCGTCCACTGCCGTTATGATTGACAGGTGCAGCTGAGTGACCATGCCCTTGGACAATTCACGTACCTTGGCGTCCTTGCGAACCTTGGTTCGCGCCAGCAACTCCTCCGAACGTTTTCGCGAATAATTCGGGTGCGTCGCCTCTACAAAATCGAGCAGCTGCTCCACCTTTATCCAACGCGGCAACACGGCCACATCGGCAATGAAACAAATGTTCTTCATGAGTTCCTTGCGTTGCCGAAACGGATCCAGCCCCAGGACGGACAAGTCACCATCACAATTCGTCAGCCCAAGTAAGGCCTTTAGCAAGGTAGTCTTGCCAGCACCATTCGGACCAAAGAGCCCTGTTATTTTGCCCTTCTCGATGTCGAAACTGACGTTGTCCACGGCACGAACAGAGCCGAAACTCTTCGATACATTTTTCGCAGTGACCAGACTAGTCATCCCTATCTCCTGCGTCTTTTGCCTTTTGTTCTTGTTCACTCAAGGCCGCTACGTCGAGCCCGAGCCGCTGGATAGTGGCAAATATCACTGGCCATTCCTTCTCGATAAAACGTTGCCGCTCGTCCTTAAGCAGTTGCTTCCGAGCGCCATCGTTCACAAACATGCCGCGACCGCGTTTCTTCTCGACCAGCCCTTCATCGACGAGTTCCTGGTAACCCTTTAGAACCGTCAGCGGGTTGAGACGATACTCGGCAGCGACATTGCGCACAGAAGGCAACGCGTCGCCGTCGCCGAGCACGCCCTCCAGGATCATCGCGACGACTCGATCCCGCAGTTGTCGGTAAATCGGCAGATCTTCATTCCATTTCGGGTCCATCGCTTATGTGCCCTGCCTGTAGTAGTCGCCACCTGTTTTGGGCAGCAAAGGTTGTTGTTTAAAAAGGCGCCAGCCTGCGTGTACAGGCTGGCGCAACAAATCCGTCGCTGCTTTACTCGCCTTTGGGACGGAAACTGAATGTCTGTTTATGCTCAGCGGAACGACGCTTTTAGCGTTTGAAACTGACATGAATTTCAACAACATTCCCTGCGTTCTTGGCCGCCGCTTCTTGCATCGTTGCGTCGGCCTGACCCGCCACAAGCGCAATTGTCATGAGTGCCATCATTGTCAGGCCAACAATTTCGTTCAGGTAGCGTCGAATTAGATGTTTCATTGCTGCGGCTCCACAGGTTCTGTTTTGCTAGTGAGCTAGTGTTATAGTTGACTATAACACCAATATTGACCTTTGCAAGCCCTTTTTCACAATTTTGCTAACCCGAACGGGCTCGGTGCCGCGTTTGTAGGGAGTATG
>CAYTNO010000505.1:0-1974 GCA_964439125.1 uncultured Woeseiaceae bacterium
AATGGTTGCCGAGGCCGGCGCATCACCGCTAGAGCCTTACAACGGTGCAGCGATCATGGACGAACTCGGGGATGCAATACGCTGCATTATCCTCGCCGCTTTCGATCCGTATGCGGTTGTTGGTGTGCAACAGGCCTTCGGACTTACGCCAGATCTTGTTACCGGCCTGGCAACAAGCACAACGGCCGCAATAGCGCTGGTCGACAAGCTAACCGGCATACAGGGCATTAATGTGCTCGATCCGGCGTCCTTCCCGGCGTTCCGCGACCTGCTCGCGGAAAAACTCGACATAGAGTTGCACTAGTTGATGCAACGCCATCAATTCTTTCTGCGAGCAGGTCGCGAATCATCGCAAATCCATCTTGGAGGTGATCTTATGAAATCTCGAATTCTCATTTTCGCATTACTGCTGGCTCTGCTTGTCGGCTGCTCCTCCTTCTGGCTTGGTCCTGGTTACGAGAAAGTACGGGAAGGCTCTTCAAGCAGCCTGGTGGACTATCTCTATCCCGACGGCGAGATCCCCCCGGCAGTCGATGGCAATTTGCCTTACTTGAGTTTGCCTGTTCGTGTCGGTATTGCGTTTATTCCGTCGCACAACAGCGAAGACATTACTGCGGCAGAAAAACAGGAGCTTATGGAGTACGTCGCAAACGCATTCCGAGATCGTGACTATGTCCAGTCGATTCAGTCCGTTCCCGATACCTACATGAAGTCGGCCGGAGGAATCCAGGGTATGAAACAGGTAGCTGCGCTATTTGGCGTCGACATCATGGCGCTGGTGTCGTACGACCAGATTTCCTTCTCGGGCGAGCGCGACAGCGCGCTGCTTTACTGGACGATCGTGGGTGCGTTGGCCGTGAAGGGCAACACCAATGAAGTCCGGACTATGATCGATACGGCTGTATTTGATGTGGCAACGACAAAGCTGTTATTCCGTGCGCCTGGCACACACAACGAGCAGCGTAATGTTACGTTAATGGAGAAATCGCGTGATCTACGCAAGTTGCGAAGCGCCGGTTTTGTCGCAGCGAACGACGATATGATCCTGAATCTCGATAAGGAACTGGAGGGTTTCCGCGCAGCGATCGAGAGTGGAGAGCGTGCACAGGTTGCCTGGCGACCGGGCTCTGGTGGTGGCGGCATGACACTGCCGATATTGTCGCTGTTGCTCGTCCTCGTGGCTGCCGGCAGGGTGGTTGGTAGTAAGTACAGCTAACCCACCGTTGCGAGTGCTTACATGACTTGCGCAGCAAGTGGCGCTGCAAGACTACCTAGAAAAGCCTCGAGCTGTTGAAGTTCGCGGCTACTTAGGCCCAGTGGTTTAGCTTCGTTGTGGCCGATCATCGAGAGTGGTGCCTCGTTGTAGTGGCGCAGAGTTTCGGCGATCGTTTTGAACTGGCCTTTGTGCATGTATGGATCGGTACTCTCCAGATTGCGCAACGATGGTGTACGGAAAGCGCCGATGAGTTCCGGTCCGGTGCGGGCGTATTCGAGTTCCGTACAATCCGCTTCGGCGCTGTCGTTGTAATTGCCAGCGCAGTTGAACGGATCCGCAAGCACTTCGCGTACGCCTGCTACCCGGCCCTTGTCCGGAACCTCGCCCGGAAATGAAATTACGCCCGTATTGTGAAACTCATTGTTCGTCAGAAGCGGGCCATTGTGACATTGGGTGCATCCTGCCTCGCCGATGAACAGTTGCAGACCAAGAATTTCATCTGTCGTAAGCGCCGCAGCCTGCTCATTTTCGTTGCCATCAAGCAGTGCTTCGACGTAGTCGTCGAACCTTGACGGCGACGGCATGAGCAGCCGCTCGAATGCGGCGATGGCTTTGCCGACATTGGCGAACGCGGTGTCAATAGCATCGCCCTCGGCAGAATCGAATGTGCCGAACAAGATCTCATAGTCCTCACGGTACTCGGGACTCTGCGTGACCAGCTCGACAACCTTTGCTCTGTCGCTGCCGTGCTCATTCGG
>CAYTNO010000506.1:0-1958 GCA_964439125.1 uncultured Woeseiaceae bacterium
ACCACCGTCAACGCAAACCGTTCGAGCTTCGGTATCGATAGACAGCCCCTCAAAATTCAACTCACCAACAGTTGACCCTTGAAGTTCCGACCGGCGCAACGTCGCTTGTACACGCGCAACCAGTTCACGCGGCTCGAATGGTTTTCCAATATAGTCGTCGGCGCCCAGCTCAAGGCCAGACACGCGATCGATTACGTCGCCGCGCGCGGTGAGCATGATGATTGGAATGTTGCTGGACTTACGTACCTCACGGCAGATTTCGAAGCCATCCTTGCCCGGCAACATGACATCCAGCAATAGCAAATCGGGTTCTTCTCGGGCCAGCTTCTTGAAGCCCTCAACCGAGTCATACGCACACACGAGGTTGATGCCGTAGCGCTTGAAGTATGCCTGCATCAAATCAGAATGCTTCCGATCATCATCTATTAGTAGAACCTTTGACATGACGCGATGATAACCGCTGTCACGCAGATAGTCGCGGAGACCGGCAATTAGATACATTTAGAAACATTCTGAAACCGCTGCGAAACCCTTCTTGCCTCCGGCCCTGTGATACTAGCGTTCGTGTTTGACAACGCTGATTGTCGAAACCTGAATCCCCCCGCGCATTTTTGCGCAACCAAGTTTATCCCCGCCTTGTGCGGGGATTTTTTTGATGACTCCGGCCGGTTTTCTCGTTGTTACATCTGGAAACATCTCGTTACAGAAATCGGGTTAATTCGGTATCGGAAATCTCTAAGCTTCTCTCGTGAACTTTCAATCGTTAGTCAACTACAGCTAATCAATTCTTAGGAGCTCGAAATGAAAAGATTTTCCCATGTTGCGTTACTTGCAACGACCACCCTGTTCCTCGCAGCATGCGAAGGCGATGACGGTGACGATGGTACCAACGGTACCAACGGTACCAACGGAACAGACGGCCTTAATTCGCTCGTTGCATTCCGTGACTTGTCAGTCGGCGACGTCGATTGTCTCGGCGGCGGACGCGCTTTTGATAGTGGCCTGGACACGAACCGTAACGACATTCTGGATCTCGACGAAGTTGTGTCGACAGAATTCCTCGAGTGTGCGGCAACTCCGACGCTGCGTGCACTGCACGCATCTCCTGACGCCCCGCTGGTGAACATCTGGATTGATGGCGCTCCTGCGCTTCCTGGTGTTGACTTCAACCAGGGTTCTGGATTTGTCAAAGTCGGCCAGGCTGAAAATGTAACCGAGACCGGCGCAGACGTTAACGTTCAGGTTGAAGCAATTCTGCCGGGCGACGACGGCGTCGTACTTGATGCTGATCTGCCGCTCGAGTTTGGCACAGAGACCACCGTCATCGCCTCGGGAACGATCGAAGGCAACGATTTCGGTCCGATCCTCGTAACCAACCCAATCGGCGCGCCGATTGCTGCCGGCAACTTCCGTGCTCAGGTTGTGCACGCAGCACCGAACGCCCCGGACGTTGATGTTTACGTAACCGCTTTGGACGGCGCTCTCGAAGGCCCGGTAAATGGCGGAACCCCACTGGCATTTGGCGCTAGCACAGGCCAGTTGGAAGTGCCCGCGGGCGACTACCAGATCCGCGTAGTTGCACTCGTCGCTGGCGAGCCGGTCGTCTATGACTCCGGTGAGATTTCTCTGCCTGCCGGCGCCGACCTGATGATCGTCGCAACCGAAAATGTCTTCCTGGGCGACTCAGCTATACAGCTGATGGTACTCGACGGAACAGCCGCAACGCCGCTGTACGACGCAGCCACGCCTGCGGCAGCCCTCGCTGTGCACCTGTCTGAAGATGCACCGGCTGTAGACATTCTCGCAGACGTAGGTTCCTCCGCTGAGATTGAGGCACTGAAACTCGTCGAGAACCTTGACTACACTCAGTCCTGCGCACTCGAGAACATTGGTGCTCCCGAAGCCTACACGCTAAGTGTGGTTGCGACGGGCGACACGACCAGCGTCCTTGATATCCC
>CAYTNO010000507.1:0-1951 GCA_964439125.1 uncultured Woeseiaceae bacterium
GCTCGAGTACCGCAACGCCGATGGCGAAGTCACCGAAATGAACCTTGCGTTTACCTTCGCCGACTACGCGCTGTTGATGCCTGCGCTGCATGAGCATTTTCGCATGGTGCCCACTGGCTTCGAGTCCACTGAACTGACTCCCGTGGATCAATACCTGAGTCTCGACGAGGAGCTTGTCGATCGCGCCGTGCCTTTCATTTGGGCAATCGACGATCAGGATGTGCTCGTGCGACTCGTGGTGTCCCGCGCCCTCGTATTTGCGTGTCGTGACCGGCTGAACTACTGGCGCTCGCTACAGGAGCTGGCCGGGATTCAGAACTTCTACGTGGAAGAGGCGATCGACCGAATTATCGAAGAACAACGTACGGCGATCGAAGCTGAACGCGAACAACTTTTGAAAGAGCACGAAGAGCAATTGGAAAGCGCGCGCTCGGAAGCAGCCGGCGAAGCCATGGGACAACTTGTCGACGTGCTCATGGGCGCCGATCTGTCGGGCATGGTCGCTGGCGGCAGCCAGCTTGCGACGATGCCGGCCGCAGCGCCGGCGCAGAGCGAAGCCCCGGCCGACGACGCAACGGCTGAAGCGGAGCCCGAGGTAGAAGAAGAAGCTGAGGAAGAACTCAGTTTCGACGAACCCTGGCTCGACACGGCGATGTGTACAACCTGTGACGACTGCATGGGCATCAATAAGATGATGTTTGTGTACAACGATGACAAGCAGGCGATCATCAAGGATGTAAACGCCGGTCCGTTTGCCGATCTCGTGGCAGCAGCAGAAATCTGCCCCGCCAAGTGCATCCACCCGGGCAAGCCCCTGGATCCCAATGAGCCAGGCCTCGAAGACCTGATCGCCCGCGCTGCGCCGTTCAACTGATGAACAGCCTGCTCGTAGCGCCGGCCATCATGGTAGGAATCGGCCTGTTCTTCGGCACGATTCTCGCCATCGCGCAACGCTTCCTGAAGGTTGACGAAGATCCTCGTATTGAGGCCACGAACGAGTTGCTGCCAGGAACCAACTGTGGCGCATGCGGCCAGCCGGGCTGCCTGCCGTTTGCAGAAAAACTGGTGACCGGCGAAGTCGACCCGGGTCAATGTACCGTCAGTACCGACGAAAACATCGAGCTGATTGCCGAATATCTCGAAGTTGATGCGGGTCGTGCCGAGAAACTGGTCGCCCGCCTGCGCTGCAACGGTGGCCACCTGCAGGCAAACCAGATAGCCGAATATCGTGGCTTCGAAGGCTGTCGCGGCGCGGCCGTGGTATCGGGTGGCGGCAAGGGATGCGCCTGGGGTTGCCTCGGGCTGGCCGATTGCGAGGCCGCCTGCACTTTCGACGCCATTCACATGAACGCCAACGGCCTCCCACAAGTGGATACCGAAAAATGCCGCGCCTGCCCCGATTGCGTCGCGGCCTGTCCGCGCGACCTCTTCGAACTCATACCGCTCAACCAAAACCTGTACGTGCAATGCAATATCCCGCTGGCTGGCGAGGCTGCGACGCAACTTTGCGAAGTGGCCTGCGATGCGTGCGGCAAATGTGTTGCGGACGCAGCGCCCGGACTAATCACCATGCAAGACAACCTCCCCGTCATCGATTACGCCGCGGGCGGAGAGCCCAAGCCTGACGCTGTTTTTCGCTGTGCTACGCGATCGATCGTCTGGCTTAAGCGCGAACAGTTCGAGGATCAGGAATCCAGAAAAGCGGGGACCGCCTGATGCCTGCACTACGCAATATCGCTATCCGCTGGTACCGCGAAGTGTTCGGCGCACCGGCGGGTTCTGACATCCGCGAGGAAGGACTGGATTGCGTGCTCGACGGCAACACCGCAGTCGCATTGTCGGAGGCCGGCATTGCGACCCACGCCGTGCTGGGCGGCTCTTCGCCGTGCGCAGAATCCGATGCGGTCTGGCTGGGTGAACTCGAACACGGCGCAACAAATCTTTTCGGCGA
>CAYTNO010000508.1:0-1945 GCA_964439125.1 uncultured Woeseiaceae bacterium
GCTTCCAAACAATGCCTTTATCTCGCCTAAGCGGCAAAAAAAAACCCGCCAGGATGCTCCTCGCGGGTTTGTTGACAATGTCCGGACTTTATTACTAGTCGGTACGATCGCCATTCGCACCCACGCACCTCTGGCGCGCCATATATTGTATGTGTTTTTTCACATCGAGTGACTCGATGCGTTGGCACATTGCATGGGTGACGTAAAAAAGCATTGACGAAGTAGAACGAACCTTGTCCGAAAGGTCAAGTATTCACTCATCCCAGACCGGAGGAATCGTAACCGCCCCTTCTGACGCGGAGGACACAATTGCCCTATATTTGGCCAATGCACCCGTCTTGACTGGAGACAGCGGTCGCTGCCAGTTGCTGCGTCTGCGATTCATTTCAGCTTCACTGACATCGACGTTAAGCTGCTTGTTTTGCGCATCAATTACAATAGCGTCGCCATCCTCGATAAGGGCAATCGGCCCACCAACAGCCGCCTCTGGTGATACGTGTCCGACCACAAACCCGTGGCTTCCGCCTGAAAACCGTCCGTCCGTAATGAGGGCCACATCCGCGCCCAGTCCTTTGCCCATGATTGCACCGGTCGGGCTGAGCATTTCCCTCATACCCGGACCACCCTTCGGTCCCTCGTAGCGAATTACAACGACATTTCCCGCAACAATTTCGCCATCCAATATGGCCTGCAATGCGGATTCTTCCGAATGATAAACCCTTGCGGTACCCTCAAAGCGCAGCCCTTCTTTGCCTGTAATTTTCGCAACCGCTCCTTCAGGTGCAAGATTGCCGTAAAGAATAGCAAGATGACTATCCGCTTTGATCGGTTCGTCAAAGCCACGAATAATATCCTGACCGGCTGGATAGTCGTCGACATCCGCGAGGTTTTCGGCAAGCGTTTTGCCGGTAACCGTCAGGCACTCACCGTGTAAGAGACCGTGATCCAACATGCGTTTCATTAGAGGCTGGATGCCGCCAATTTCGATAAGCTCCGACATCAGGTACTTGCCGCTCGGTTTGAGGTCCGCGAGCAATGGCACATTCGCCCCGATACGTGTGAAGTCGTCGAGCGCCAGCTCAACGTTGGCCTCGCGAGCCATTGCGATAAGGTGCAACACAGCGTTGGTGGAGCCACCCAGTGCAATGACAACCGAGATAGCGTTTTCAAAAGCGTCGCGAGTCATGATATCGAGAGGCTTTATGTCCTTTTCGATGAGACTCAAGACTACCGCACCTGCGCGGTGACAATCGTTTACCTTTTCTTCAGACACGGCTTCCTGAGCCGAGCTGTTTGCCAGGCTCATGCCCAATGCTTCGATAGCGGAAGCCATCGTATTCGCGGTGTACATGCCGCCGCAGGCGCCAGGCCCTGGAATCGATGTGCGTTCTACTTCCAGCAGCTCTTCCTCGCTGATTTTACCGCTGGATCTGGCTCCGACCGCCTCAAAAACAGACACGATATCGCGTCGCTTGGCACCCGGCTTGATGGTTCCGCCATACACAAATACTGCAGGGCGATTCAGGCGCGCCATGGCCATTACACAGCCAGGCATGTTTTTGTCGCAACCACCTATAGCAACGAGTCCGTCGAAACCCTCGCCACTGGTAACCGCCTCTATCGAATCCGCAATAATTTCACGCGAAACCAGGGAATAGCGCATTCCAGGAGTGCCCATCGAAATGCCATCGGAAATAGTGATTGTGTTAAAGATGACGGCTTTGCCACCGGCTTCGTTTGCGCCCTGCGCAGCTTCCTCAGCCAGATCGTTGACGTGCATATTGCAGGGCGTGGTCATCGCCCACGTGGACGCAATTCCTATTTGTGGCCGCTGGAAATCGTCATCTGTGAATCCGACGGCGCGCAACATCGCGCGGCTTGGTGCCTGTTCATCACCATCGACAACGACGCGTGAATAACGTCGCAATTCCTTTTCGTCCATTAT
>CAYTNO010000509.1:0-1941 GCA_964439125.1 uncultured Woeseiaceae bacterium
ATGCTCGAGTTTACTTCCTGTATGCCCGGCAACTGCGATAGCTTTTCGAAGAAGAACTGTTCGTAGGCCTTGATGTCCTCCGTCACGATGCGTAGCAGGAAGTCCACGTTGCCCAGCACCACGTAACAATCGAGGACCTCCGGGCAATCGCTGACGGCTTCCGAGAACGCGGCGAGATTACTGCGGCCGTGAGAGGTCAGCTTGACGTGTGCGAACACCATTGTGTTGAGGCCGACCTTCTCGCGATCGATCTTGACGGGTTGATCCATGATCACGCCCTCGTCACGCAAACTCTGTATGCGTCGCCAACAAGCGGACTGGGACAAGCCGATCTTCTCGCCAAGTTCAGACGCGTTTATGCCTGGCACTTTCTGCAGCCATTCGAGTATTCGGCGGTCCGTCTGATCCAGATCAATTGATTGCATGATTAATGTTTGATAGTAGTAATAATTGCATACATTATGCGCTATTTGTCCATATATCAAATGAAATAGCGACGAAAATGCCACTTCAGCCGGATATCATAGGTGCCACCTGTGTGCACGAGAGAGCATCACCATGAGCGTTTTCGACCATCCGGAATTCGATCAACATGAGTCGCTGCATTTCGTTCAGGATCCAAAATCAGGGCTCAAAGCGATTATCGCTATTCATTCAACGGCGCTCGGCCCCGCTGCGGGTGGTTGCCGCCGCTGGCAATACGCGAGTGACGACGAAGCGCTGACCGATGCGCTGCGACTTTCACGTGGCATGACCTACAAGAACGCGGTGGCCGGCCTTAAATTCGGCGGCGGCAAGTCGGTCATACTGGCCGCCGACAACGCGCCCAAGTCTGCGCAGCTTTTCCACGCTTTTGGGCGACAAATCGAAGCCCTGGGTGGACGCTACATTACGGCGGAAGATGTCGGTTGCAGTGTTGAGGACATGCGGCTCGTAAAGGAACAAACCAACTACGTGTCCGGATTACCCAAGAGTGGCGACGGCGCCGGTGGCGATCCGTCACCACACACAGCACTGGGTGTTTTTCTGGGCATTCAGTCGGCACTCAAAGCGAAGTTAGGTAACGATTCTCTGGACGGTGTTCGGGTTGCAGTTCAGGGCGTTGGGCATGTTGGTCTGCATCTCTGCCGAATGTTGCACGACGCCGGCGCCACGCTGATGGTTTCAGATGTCAACGTCAGCAACATACAGCTAGCTAGCGACGAATTTCCGGTCACAGTGGTTGCTCCAGCCGAGCTGCTCTATAGCGATGTCGATGTACTCGCCCCGTGTGCACTTGGCAATATCCTCACGTCGCAAACCATACCTTTGATAAAGGCCAAGATCATCGCCGGCGCTGCCAACAACCAACTGGCGACCGATGACGACGGCAGGCGATTGGCAGAACACGATATCCTGTATGCGCCGGACTACGTCATTAACGCTGGCGGCATTATCAACGTCGCGCACGAGTTCTACAGCGATGGCTCCGAGGAAAACGTCCGCGCCGATGTCGCGAGAATACCCGAGCGTCTCGACGCAATTTTCGCCGAAGCGCTTGAGACCGGCAGACCGACCAATGCCATTGCGGATGAATTGGCAAGACGCCTCGTGTCAGGACAAGTGCATCAAGAGCAGCGTTCAGCATGAATAAGAAATCGAGACTCCATATTCCCCGGCCGTCAGCTCGCCCGGGCGAAAAGCCGGACTTCAGTTACCTGAATTTGTCTCCGGCAGGAAGTGTCGACAAACCACCGATCGATTCCCGCACGCGAGATATCGAGAACCTGAGTACTGAACTCGTTCGCGTTCTCGATGACAATCATGAAGCAATAGGTCCCTGGGTGCCTGACCTCGACCCCGGAAAGCTACAAATCGCATTGCGCTGGATGGCACTGACTCGAGCCCTGGATGCTCGCATGTGGCAAATCCATCGGCAGGGGCGCATCACCTTTTACATGG